>CADATP010000032.1 GCA_902790935.1 uncultured Lachnospiraceae bacterium
ACCGGACTCCCAGGGAACGATTGTCTTTGTCTGGATCTTGTTGAAGAAAGGCAACTCGTTTCTGTATTCATACTCGTATACATCGATATAGCACTTTTGCTCGTGAAGGATGTAGATGATATGTCCGTCCTTTGAAATCTTAATATGTCTAGGGGCGGACTCAAGCTCGGAACGGATGATGTCTACAAGCTTAACTTTTCCGTTTACGGGATCGAAGCCATAAACATTAACATGGTCCATTCCCTGATCTGCTACAAGAAGGAACTTATTGTCATGAGTCATTCTTGCGCAGTTGATATGAGGTCTGAAATTACGGTTTGCGGCACTTCCCATGCCTTTATGGTATATCTCGTCTGTGATCTTTCCGATAGATCCGTCATCATTAAGGGAAAGAACCGTAAGCTTTCCGTCATGATATCCGGCAACAAACAGATACTTGTCGGTATAATCGGTTGCAAGATAGCATCCTCTCATTCCGTTTATCGAACACCAGTTGATGAATTCGAGTCTTCCGTCTTTACAGATTTTGAAAGCCTCAACACCGGTATCTGTTATAGAGTAAAGGTATTTTCTGTTATGAGATTCGCTGAGATAGGATGAGTTTGTAATCTCAACCTTGTCCTTTTCGTAGAATCTGCCTTCCTGCATATCTACATCGTAAATACGGATACCGTGGCGATCTCCCATTGTATAAGATGATACGTAAGCTATATATTTGCTTTCTGCCATATATATCACATCCTTCTCATAAATTTAAAGCTATGAATTCAGAATTATTTTAGCACAAGTTATCTTTATTAAAAAGCATATTTTCAATTAATAATTTTTGATATATTATGATTCAGAGAGAAAATGCATATTTTTTCAAAAAATGTTTAAATAGCGAGGTTACTTATGGCAGGCTCAAGTTTCGGAAACAATTTTAAAGTAAGTACATTCGGTGAATCTCACGGAACGGCTCTTGGCGCCGTTGTTGACGGCATCCCTGCAGGGCTTTCCCTTTCCAAAGAGGATATACAGATTTTTCTCGACAGAAGAAAGCCCGGATTCAACCCTCTTTCCACTCCCCGCAAGGAGGATGACGAGGTAGAGATTTTATCCGGCGTTTTCGAAGGAAAGACTACCGGAACTCCGATTGCTCTTGTTGTAAGGAATACTTCGCAGAAATCTTCGGATTACAGCGAGATCGCATCTTACTACAGGCCCGGGCATGCAGACTATACCTTTGATGCAAAGTACGGCTTCAGAGATTACAGAGGAGGCGGCAGATCCTCCGGACGCGAGACCATAGGCCGTGTGGCGGCAGGTGCCATCGCATCTAAGATTCTACAGACGCTCGGAATATCGGTTGAGTGCTATACGACCCAGATTGGCCCCATAAAAGCTGACCTTTCAAATTATTCAAGAGAAAACGTACTCTCACTTCCTACTGCTATGCCTGACAAAGAAGCAAACGACAAAGCTCTGGAATATGTGGCTAAGATGCGCGAGGAATATGACTCCGTTGGCGGAGTTATGGAATGCAGGATAAGCGGGGTTCCCGCCGGAATTGGCGAGCCTGTTTTCGAAAAGCTTGATGCACGGCTCTCTGCTGCAGTTATGAGCATCGGAGCAGTAAAGGCAGTTGAGATAGGTGACGGATGCGCGGTAGCGAGCAAAAACGGAAGCGAGAACAATGATGAATTCTGTATAAAAGACGGAAAAGTCAGCAAACTTACAAACCACAGCGGTGGAATCTTAGGCGGTATCAGCGACGGATCCGATATTGTAGTCAGAGCTTATGTAAAGCCCACCCCTTCAATCTTTAAGGAGCAAAAAACAGTTAACAAAGAAGGCAAGGAAATTGATATAAAAATAAAAGGTCGCCACGATCCTATCGTCGTTCCGAGAGCCGTAGTCGTAATGGAGAGCATGTGTGCCATTACAGTACTCGACCTTATGATCTCAAATATGTCCTCTACTTTAAAGGGCATACAGCAGTTCTATTGTTAAATACAGCAGTTTTATTGTTACAATCTAAAAGCTTCCGCTGGCATCAGTATCTGCGGAAGCTTTTTTTTATCTTTTCTTCTTTACAAGATCGCGTTTTATAGCGGCGAAGGTCTCATCTTCACCTTTTTCGGCAAGCATCTCTAAGTATTTTAAAAGAGTCGTTCTTGTGTAATCGTGAAGGGGGGCGTTTTGAGTACCCTGCCAGTAATAATTTAAAGGATCGGCGTCGGTATAGTCTTTTCCTCTGTATACCTTTGAGGCTGCGATGCGGTCCATGATCATCTCGGCGATATACTTATCCGGCATAGGAACCGGAACCATTATATCCTCTCCGGATTTATTGCCGTGGGAATTATAATCGATCCAGTACTCGTAATGATGCTTATTGCGGCCTTTGTGGTGAAGCCAGGCGGATGAATATCCCTTATCTTCCCTTTCGGCATTATTGGGGCTTCGATCCCCTTGATAATACTTTACTCCAACCCAGAATTCAGTCGGAGAATACTTTGAAAGATCGTGTACCAGTCCCTGCCAATATAGACCCACCTTGAAACAGCCTTTTCTAACCTGCCATCTGTGCTTTGTAATTGTACAAAAATGACTCCAAAACTTACTCATTTTTTTCGCTCACATTTTCCGCGGTAATAATGCTTATAGTCCTCTCCTTTAATACCACCTTTTCATCCTCCGTAACAGAGGCCTCATCAGTAGAATAAAGAATCTTCCACTTGCTCTTTTTAGGAGCCCTCGGCAAAGAAAGCGTTGTTTTATCCCAGTACATATTTATCGCAATGTAATAAAGCTTTCCGCCTTCTGAAAGCATTATACCGATTCCGTTTTTATAATTATCTACGAAGCTCTCCCAGGCGCTTTCGCCGTGATAAGAAAGCTCGGGGAATCCTAACCCTTCGATATCCACCATAGACATTTCTTTAGCACCGTGGTAGAAAGGATGCTCTTTTCTGACTGAAGAAAGCTTAGATATAAGGTCAAATGCACTGCCCTTTCTCTTAAGTCCTCTCCAGTCAAGCCAGGTAACATCGCTGTCCTGACAGTAGGGATTGTTGTTTCCCTTTTGAGTATTCTCCATCTCATCTCCCATAAAGATCATAGGAGTTCCGCTGCTTAAAAAGAGTAAAATAAGCGCATTCCTAACCTGCTTTCTTCGAAGAGCCATAACTTTCGGTCTCTTTGTGGGGCCTTCTTCGCCGCAGTTCCAGCTGCAGTTATAGTCACTTCCGTCTCTGTTGTCCTCGCCGTTTTCCTCGTTATGCTTGTGGTCGTAAGATACAAGGTCATTTATGGTAAAGGTATTAAAGCTGTCAAAGAAATTGATAACGGCATATGAAGCGGGATTGGTCCTCATCTTCAAGGCCGCTTCGGATAGGATACCCGCATCCGACTTTATAAATCTCCGAAGTACGTTCATATACGAATCGCTGTAAAGAGCATATCTTCGTTTTTCCTTTAAGGTATCGTAGTAATCCGTCTTCTCGTTCTTAATACCCCAAAGGCTTTCGGCTATTATTTTTCTGTCAGCGAGAATCGGGCTTTCATCAATAAGGCTCATAGGCATATTTTCGCCCAGAAGCTGAAAACCGTCTATATGGTACTTTGCAGTCCAAAACTCAAGGACATAAGGAATTTCACGCCTCGGAAAATCCGGCGAAAAGTACATCTGCATAATAACTTCCATATCGTTTTTATGGAAAGCTTTGACCATTTCACAAAACTCTGTGCAGGGATTATCGCTCGAAGAATATGCAGACTTAGGCGTATAGTAATATCCGTTACAGTAACCCCAGTAATTGTATCTTCCGGTCTTTTTATCGTTTTCGTTAAACTCGTAAGCCGGCTGCAAAATGACAGCGGTTACTCCCAGCTTTTTAAGGTGAGAAATCTTTTCGGATACACCTTTAAATGTACCCTTATGCTTAACACCGGAAGATGCATGCATAGTAAAGCCGCGCACATGCAGCATATAAAAGAAGGAGTCTTCGTATGAAATCTTAGGCGATTTATCCCCTTCCCAGTTAAATTCCGGGCAAAGCAGAGCTTTTCTTGCTTTAGTTTCATCAAAATTGCCGAAATGGAGCTTATCTGAATAGTTCTCAGCCCTTAAATCGGTCATATAATAGTCATTACAGAAAAAGTTGTAGCTGTTTTTATTAACATCAAAATCAGGTATAAGGGCAGTATAAATATTACCCAAGCGCTCATATTCTTTAAATTCACGTCTGCGTATCATAATACCCGTGGAATTATCGTAGATTGCAATTCCGTATTTAGAATTCTTATCAAGGGAGGAAATATCCAAAGAAAACTTGCAGCCATAAGGAGTATATGTGGCTTTGCAAGGATATAATCCGTAAGAGTCTGAAATTGATGGTCTGTTTAAATCGCTCATAGATAAGATTATAACTTATTGCTAAAATATAAACAAGAAGTTATACTATTTGCATCAACAACTTTTTAATTGCGATTTGTCGCAAAGGAGGATGCCAATGGCTAAAAATTTCGACACCCCCGATGAGGATATGACCGTTACCATCACGCTCGATGACGATACCGATATTGAATGTGACGTTGTAACTATTCTTACCGTTGAGGAAAAAGATTATATTGTTGTTCTTCCCAAGGACACAAACGGAAGATTCGACGAAGACGAAGTCTGGATCTACGGATATGCTGAAAATCCTGACGATCCCGACGAAGAGCCGCAGCTCATCTATATCGACGATGAGGATGAATACGAAAAGGTCGCTGAAGCCTTTGACGAGTATCTTGATGAACTCGAATTTGATGACAGCGAAGACTGACACGCTTGATTTTTCATCTTATTTTCTTAGTAAAGAGCCGAAATCTAAACGATTTCGGCTCTTCTAGGCCTTAAAACAGTAAACTTTTTAAAAATTTCCCGATAAATCTTGATACAGGCTTTTCTCTTCCGTCTTTTCCGGATACATAGTAAATAAACAGATTCTCTTTCGCTCTTGATAAAGCTACATAAAAAACTCTTCTTTCCTCTTCGATAAGATCCGTGTCCTGCATCTTACCGCAGGGGAAATTTCCTTCATTTACATCGGGGATTATTACCGTTTCAAATTCAAGTCCTTTTGATGCATGCACCGTCATAATATTAATCCCTAAATCACCTTCGGTTAGTCTTATGTTTAATGCCGTCTCGTAATTTTCCTTGTATTCTTCCGCTCTTTTCTTCCATTCCTGTAAAGACTCGTATTTTTTTGAATCCTCCAGGATAAAATCAAGAACAGATAAATACTCGCTTAGGACGCTTCTTTGAACAAGCGTTTTTTCATAATACTCCCTAAGACCGATCTTGCCTAAAATATAAGAAACCCTTAGATAAAGCGGCTTATCCTTTAAAAAGTTCAAATCCTTTTTTAGCTTGTATAAAGCCTCCAGTTTTTCTTTGGCAAAAGGATGATCGCTATGCTCCTTTAAGTAAAGAACAGCTTTGCCGATGGGATCTTTTTCCTCCGAGACCATCTCTCTTGAAATGAATCTTAGAGGCTTATTGATTATCCTTAAAAGAGCGCCTAAATCTCCGGTTTCCGCTGCCTCTAAGTATGCAAATACATCCGCCGCTGCGCTGTGTTCATATATAGACCTTGTCTTTTCTTTTACCTTAAACGCAATACCTTTTTCTGTAAGTATCTTTGCAAAGGACTGCATAGATATATTTGTCCTGAAAAGTACTCCTATATGTTCCTTCTCTCTACCGGATAAATACTCGCAGATTGCTTCATATTGAGCTTTTTTCGACTCAAAGGATTTTATCTCTACTTTTCCTTTTTCCTTGTCATCTCTTGCTGACAGCTGACTTTTTTCAAGCCTGTTTTTATTATCCGAAATAACACCTCCCGTGAACTTGACAATGTTTTCTCGGGACCGGTAGTTGTACTGCAGGTTAATAAGCTCAGCATTATAAAGATTCAAAAAATCCTTAAGGCAAACGGGCTTTGCGCCTCTAAAGCCGTATATCGACTGATCGTCATCTCCTACCGCAAAGATGCAGGTGTCCTTTCCCTTTAAAAGACATGCGCATTTAAACTGAAAAGGATTGATGTCCTGATACTCATCAATAAGGATATGTGAAAACCGCCCTGACCAGTAATCCAGAATATCGGGGTTTTCCGATAATAGATGATGGCACTCATAAACCATATCGTCATAGTCCAGCATCTTCTGCCTTCTTATAACTTCTTCATACTTTTCAAATACGGTATCATAGTAAGTAATGTATTCTTTACTTAGTTTTCTCAATGCCTTTCCTTTATCGGCTGAGTTTTTAAACTCAGAAATAGCCGAAAGGAAAGAGCTTGTAATTTCGTTAGGTACAAATTTTTGTTTTTTATAGCCGGGAAGTATGTCTGTGATTATCTTTGAAATAATACTTCTTTTACCTGATTCAGTAAGAATCTTACTTTGAGAATACCCTCCGCTTAAACGAAGGATCTGATAGAATACGGAATGAAATGTTCCGAATACAACGCCGCAGCCCGATTCCTTTTTCAGGAATCTTTCCTGCATAGAAACAGCTGCTTCCTTGGTAAAAGTGATGACCAATATTTTTTCAGGCGTAACTCCCCTCTCATATATAAGAAACCTGATACGTTCCGTTATGGTATGAGTCTTGCCGGAACCCGGGCCTGCCAAAACAAGGCAGGCCTCCCGGTCCGTACAAACGGCTCTTCTTTGAGCCTCATTTAATCCCTCTAAGTTCAAACGCTGAGCTTTTCGATTCCCTTTTTGATTCTCTTAAGGGACTCTTCCTTTCCGAGGAGTTCAAGTATTTCAGTAGCTCCGGCAGGGGTCATCTGCTTTCCGGAAAGTGCTGTTCTGATAGGCCACATTACGTAGCCATTCTTGTAACCCTTTTCGGTTACATACTCAAGAAGCTTTGCATAAAGTGCATCGTTTGAATAATCAGTAGCCTCCTCCAAGATTGGAAGGACGTCTCGAAGTACTGAAAGCGAGCTTTGAGCGTCTGTCTTCATCTTTTTGTGAGTATACATCTCAATGTCATACTCGGGAAGCTCTCTTAAGAAATCGATATGCGAATCGATATCGGGGAATACCTCGATACGAGTCTTAACCATACCGGCTACCTTACGTCTCTTTGCCTCGTCGTAGTCTGCGGGAAGTGACTTATCAAGGTAAGGCTTAGCCATCTCGTAGAACTTGTCATCATCCATTCTCTTTAAGTACTCGCCGTTCATCCAGCGGAGCTTAACGATATCGAATACGGCAGGGGACTTATTGATCCTGTGGTAATCGAATTTCTTAATAAGCTCATCAAGAGTAAATATCTCCTCGTTGTCCTCGGGACTCCATCCGAGAAGAGCTACGTAGTTAACGATAGCCTCCTTTAAGAATCCCTGCTCTACGAGATCCTCGAAGGATGAATGTCCGCTTCTCTTTGAAAGCTTTTTGTGGTTCTCGTCGGTAATAAGAGGAAGGTGGATATATACGGGAACCTTCCAGCCGAAAGCATCGTAAAGTCTTACGTACTTGGGTGAAGATGAAAGGTACTCATTACCTCTTACAACGTGAGTTATATTCATCGTATGGTCATCAACTACGTTTGCGAAGTTGTAGGTAGGATAACCATCGGATTTAATAAGGATCATATCATCCAGCTCAGCGTTCTCAACGGTAATATCTCCGTAAAGCTCATCGTGAAATGTTGTAGTACCCTCATTGGGGATGTTCTGTCTGATAACAAAGGGCTTTCCGGCAGCAAGATTAGCCTCGATCTCTTCCTTGGAAAGGCCAAGACAATGCTTGTCATAGATAGTAATAGACTTTCCGTCCTCATCTACTTCGGTCTTAAGGGAAGCAAGTCTTTCCTTATCGCAGAAGCAATAGTAAGCCTCACCTTTCTCGATAAGCTCCTTGGCGTACTTCATATAGATTCCGGTCTTCATACGCTCTGACTGAACATAAGGTCCGTATCCGCCATCCTTATCCGGGCCTTCGTCGTGAATAAGTCCGGTCTCTTTCAGTGTTCTGTAGATGATGTCTACTGCACCCTCAACATATCTTTCCTGGTCCGTATCCTCGATACGAAGCATAAAGGTTCCGCCTGCATGCTTTGCTACCAAAAACTCATACAAAGCAGATCTTAAATTTCCGACATGCATTCTTCCTGTGGGGCTTGGTGCATATCTTGTTCTGATTTTCTCCATTTTAATCTCCTTATGAATACCTAAATTAGGTTATTTACTGTCTAATCTGACCGTTTCCGTATACTTTATATTTATACGAGGTCAGTTCTCTAAGTCCCATAGGACCTCTTGCATGCAACTTTTGCGTACTGATTCCGATTTCGGCTCCGAAGCCGAATTCAAAGCCGTCGGTAAATCTCGTGGATGCATTGACATATACGCATGCCGCATCAACACCATTTAAAAACTTTTCGGCTGTTTCGGCGTTTTCGGTAACAATGCATTCAGAGTGGTGTGTGTTGTATTTATTGATATGAGCTATGGCTTCATCAACGCTACCCACCGTCTTTACGGAAAGAATATAATCGAGATATTCCTTGCCGTAGTCTTCCTCGGTTGCGGGTACTACGCAGTCTCCCAAAATCTCAATAGAGATTTCATCTCCTCGAAGCTCAACATTCTTTTTATCAAGGGATTCCTTGATAGCCGGCAGAATATCTTTTGCGATGTCTTTATGTACAAGAAGGGATTCCGCGCAGTTGCAAACACTTATCCTCTGAGTCTTGGCGTTAAATAAGATATCTACAGCCATCTTGGGATCGGCATCTTTGTCAATGTAGACATGACAATTTCCGGTACCGGTCTCGATAACGGGAATATTGGAGTTTTCAACAACGGCTTTAATAAGTCCCGCTCCGCCTCTCGGAATAAGGACATCAACATATTCCTTCATCTTCATAAAGCTTGCGGTTACCTGTCTGTCAGTACTCTCTATAAGAGAAAGTACATCACTGTTTACGCCGCAGGAAGCTATAGCTTCCTTTAAGACTTTAACAATAGCTGTATTAGAATATATAGCTTCCTTACCACCCTTTAATATAACGCAGTTGCCGGATTTAAAGGTAAGGGCAAATGCGTCCGCGGTAACATTGGGTCTGGATTCAAAGATAATACCGATTACGCCCATAGGAACCCGTATCTTTTTGATCTTAAGTCCGTTGGGGCGTTCAAACTCTTCAAGTACTTCTCCGATAGGATCCGGAAGAGCCGCAACCTGAACAAGACCTTCAGCCATAGCGTAGATACGTTCTTTTGTTAACCTTAGTCTGTCCTGCATTCCTTCGGAAATACCGTTTTCTTTGGCATTTGCAAGGTCTTTATCGTTTTCGGCCAATATATAGTCGCAGGATTCTTTCAACTTTTCGGCAGCACAGATAAGTACTTCGTTTTTCTTTTCGGTAGAAAGAAGTCCGGCTTCGTATTTGGCAGCCACAGATTTTTCGCAAAGATTATTTAGATCAAACACTTTCTGTCCTCCTGATATTTCTAAGCATCCTTGATGCACTAACTATTTTTAAACAAGTATTGTCTTTCCGGGTTTGATATCATGCTCATCTACGGGAATTGCAGGAACTTCCTGCATTTTGTATCCTATAGCGATACTGTTTATAACAAGAAGCGGCTTTTCTGCAAGATATCTGTCATAAAAGCCTCCGCCGTAGCCTAATCTGTTACCCTCTTTATCAAAGCAGGCGCCGGGCAAAATAATAAAAGTGTTAAAAAAAGGCTGACCGGCATAATACTCATAGTCGTACTTCATGGAATCGCCCTTAGGCTCTTTGATTCCTTTATAGCCGTTAGGTTCCAAGAATCCCGGATGATATACATGGTAAAACTCTATCTTATCTCCGATCACCTTGGGATAATACGTCCGTATATTATTTTTCATACAATAATCAAATATCGGACCTGTTGGAATCTCCGAGCCGAAGGAAGAAAATAGCAAAACATTTTTTGCGCCATAAAGAAGGTTTTCGGATATGAAAACCTCAAGAAGCCTTTCACCCGCTTCTTTTATTTCTTCCTTACTTAGAGCGTCTCTTTTTTTCAGAATATCTTTTCTAATCTCTTTTTTTAATGCTTTAATGTCTTCCATATTACTTTTTATGAAGCTTATCTATATATTCGGGAAGATTAAAGCTTTCATCTTTACCCTCGAGGAAAAGTGTTCCTACATTCTCACCGTCCATAATACGGTGTAAGATGCCGATATCAGAGCTGTTACAGATGATCATATCGCAGCCACATCTTGTAGCAATCTTCCCGGCTACAAGCTTTGTGTTCATGCCGCCTGTACCAACGTTGCTTCCGGTGGATCCTTTACCCATCTCCATATAATCATCGGTTAGCTTTTCTACTACTTCGATAAACTTAGCGTCCGGATTCTTTCTCGGATCGTCGGTATAAAGTCCGTCTATATCCGAAAGAAGTATCAAAAGATCGGCCCCCACAACGGCAGCTACAACAGCGCTTAAGGTATCGTTATCGCCGAACTCGATCTCGTAAGTTGATACGGTATCGTTTTCGTTTACAACAGGGATAACTCCCAGTTTAAACAGCTCCGCAAAGGTGTTTGTCGTATTGAATCTGTTGAGATCGTTTACAACGGTATTCTTGGTCATAAGAACCTGCGCAGCTATCTGGTTATACTCTGCGAAAAGCTTTTGATAGGTCATCATAAGTCTTGCCTGTCCGATTGCGGAGCATGCCTGCTTCTCGGCTGTGGAAAGTGGTACCTTCGAGCCCTTTATCTCGCTGATATGAACCGCTTTTTTGCCCGCAGCGATGGCGCCGCTTGTAACAAGTACAACATCCTTGCCCTGGTTACGGATATCGCAAAGCTCTCTTACAAGCTTTTCGATTTTGATATAATCCAAATCACCGGTCTCGGAATGCTGCAGGGAGGATGAACCGATTTTGACAACTATTCTTTTTTTGTCCTTAATAGCTTCTCTAAGATTGGTATTCATATTTAATCTCTCTTTTAAAATAGACTTACGCTTTAGTTTACAACCCTAAAATGTTTTTAGCAAGGCTACAGGCAACTTTTATTCCATCCATGGCCGCAGAAGTAATCCCTCCGGCATATCCTGCGCCCTCTCCGCAAGGGAAAACTCCCTTAATATTTGACTGCAT
The DNA here is from genome assembly GCA_902790935.1 of uncultured Lachnospiraceae bacterium. GTDB lineage: Bacteria > Bacillota > Clostridia > Lachnospirales > Lachnospiraceae > AC2028. Next base: position 11,160 of record CADATP010000032.1, read on the forward strand.
ATTTTCATCCCTTACGATACGTACAGGTGAAGATGTTCTGCTCTCAACGCCTGCAAGATGGGCTTCTTTATAGCTAAATCCGGGGATTATCTTATTAAAGTGTTCCATACCTTCCACAAAGGATTCATTCATATCCTTTGTGAAAATCTCCGTCATATCACAGTATGTATATTTACCCTTGATGTCCGGTTCAAAGCCATCAAAAGCCCCGGATATTTCAGGACCCGGATCTATATTATCAGTATTTACATCATACCCCTTATTTTTAAGGGATGCTTTATAATCTCCGTATTTTTGAACCGGGACGCATCCTCCCGATATATTATAAGCCTTTGATTCGAGATCTCTTTGGAACTCAATGCCCGCAAGGGGATGGCTTGAGGGATAGTCCTTTGAATCTACCGTAAAGATGATCGCGCTATTTGCGCATTTCCCGTCTCTTCCGGAATAACTCATTCCGTTAACGGCAGTCCTTTCATCTTCCGAAGAAGCGTTAACAACATATCCCCCGGGACACATACAAAAAGAAAATACTCCGCGTCCGGATGAGGTCTTTGCTGTTACTTTATAGTCCGCAGCTCCTAAATCTCCGGCTTTATCACGTCCGTACTGCGCCATATTTATCAGCTTTTGAGGATGGATTACGCGAAAACCGACTGAAAAAGGCTTTTGCTCCATATAGATTCCCTCATCAAAAAGTTCCTTAAAGGTGTCTCTTGCGGAATGCCCTATAGCAAGTACACAATCAGATGTCTTTATTTCATAGGAAATCTCTTTTTCCTCATCAAAAACAGTTACGGAAGATATTTTTCCGTCAGTCGTCTTTAAACCCGTAACTTTATTTTGGAATCTTACTTCGCCGCCAAGACTTCCTATCTCTTCCCGCATATTTTTAACAACTGTTTTAAGAATATCCGTCCCGATATGCGGCTTTGCATCGTAAAGAATCTTTTCAGGCGCTCCAAAGCTTACAAAAATCTCAAGAACCTCTCTTCCAAGGCCTATGGGATCTTTGATAAGGGTGTTTAACTTTCCGTCGGAAAAAGTACCTGCTCCCCCTTCACCGAACTGTACATTGCTTGAGGTCTTTAACTTACCGCCCTTCCAAAAGTCCTCTACATCCAAAGACCTTTCCTCGACGGACTTACCCCTCTCTAAAACTACAGGCTTAAAACCTGCCCTTGAAAGGTACAGAGCGCAAAAAAGCCCTGCAGGTCCGCTTCCGACTATTACGGGCCTTTCAAAATCTTTTAAACAAATATCCTTTGCGCTATAGGGAAAAACAAACTTTTTTTCTTCAAAGACAGAAAGATTATTTGCAATATCTTTTTTAGATGAGGCTTTTTTTAAGACCTTCTCTTCATTTATACATTCAAAAGCCGCCGTAACGGAGTAGAAAATTTCCGGCTTTTTCCTTGCATCTATGCTTTTCTTTAAAACACGGATATTTCTTATATCCTCGCTTTTAAGCCCTGTCAAAGAGGAAATCTTTTTTGATAATTTAGAAGAAAAATCCTTTTCGCAGGTATCTGCATTTATTTTTATCTGAGATAGTTTTAACACTTAGCTGCCGCCTCTCCGGCTATATGACCGCTGCTCCAGGCCCACTGCAGATTGTATCCGCCGCAGATTCCGTCAACGTCCAAAATCTCTCCGGCGTAAAACAGACCTTTGTTTCTAAGGGATTCAAAATCATCGCTTACTTCGGAAAGAAGTATTCCCCCCGCTGTGGTTTGTGCCTGTTCAAAACCGTTTACACCGTTAGCAAAAACGCGAAGGTGCTTTATGGTTTTAACGATCCTTTTTATGATTTCAGGGTCATCGGAAAATGCATCCGACGGCCGTATATTACACTTTTTTAAAATAAAAATACTCAGCTTTTTGTTTAAAAAGCCGCATAATATCTGTTCGTAGCTTCTGTCATTTAAAACAAGAAGCCTTGAGGAAATCTCACGCAATAAAGTCTCATCATCTGCATCGGCAAAAAGGTCTACCTCTATTTCGGCCTTACCGCATTTATGGATTTTCTCGGCAATAAGTCTGCTTATACAAAAAACAGGAATACCGGAAATGCCGTAATCCGTAAGCTGTAATTCACCTACAGACTGTCCCTCCCCCGTAGTATCTCCTATGATTTTGAAGGCAGCGTAACACCTTACTCCCGAAATCGACTTCCAAAAATCTCCCTCGCATTTAACACCGCCTAAAGCGGGATAAAGATCTGAAATCTTCTCACCCATCTTTTGTGCGATCTTAAGCCCGCTTCCGTCAGAACCTGTCTTGGGAGCGGCCTTTCCCCCTGTTGTAAGTATTACTCTGTCAAAAAAGCATTTATCAGACTTAAAAGTATCCTCCAAGGAACGGTCAAAATAAACATTATAGCCGCCTTTACAGGCTTCAATATCTTTTACAAAACAGCCTTCCTTTATATCCACTCCAAGACTTAAAACCTCGAACCTTAAAGCGTCAAGCACCGCAGAAGCCTGCTCGCTGTGGGGATATATTCCCCCTCTTTTTTCGGTTAAAAGAAGTCCCAGTCCGTTAAAAAAGCTAAGAGTATCTGAAAGTCCGAACCTCGAAAAAGCCCTGTCAATAAAGCCTTTGTCCTTTGAGTAATAATACTCGGAGGAAAGAAGCGTATTAGTCAGATTGCACTTTCCGTTTCCGGTAACAAGGATTTTTTTACCGACCTTGTCATTTCTCTCTAAAATTGTTACTTTAGCGCCTTTACGGGCAGCGGCTATAGCAGCTGCAAGTCCGGCGCTTCCGCCTCCGATTATTGCGATCTTCAAAATTTTCTCCAATTAATCAAATTACAAAACATGCAGCGTCTGGGCAATTATAGTAATAAGCCTCTTGCCCGGCAGATATTCGATCTCGTTTTCCTTGATATTACGGCTAAGAAGAAGGATAACAAGATAAACAAACGCCTCTTCTATAAAAGAAATCAGCAGTGTAAAAATATTTCCCAAATGCGGTGAAATAACCTTAGCCAAAAATACGTTTAAAACGCAGACTACAGCCGAAACCGCCATAGGTACAAAAAGATTTCCTATAGGATCCAGATTCATTTCGAGCTTAACAATAGAAACGATAAGATATCCTATAAATTTACAGATAAAGGAAATTAGGAGCGCCAGCGCAAAGGCTGTGGCCATCTGTGGATTCTTCTTTATGGCAATACTTAAAACAACCACAAATATCACATCCGACGGTATCTGCACAAAATATGTTAAAAGTGTAAGCCCGTTGGCAACAAGAAGCCTTAACATAAAGAGCGAAGCAAGCATCGTAAGGGTCAGAAAAGCTCCGTAAACCATAAGCTTCGAAACAAACGAACTTACGCTCTCCTCAAACATTGATGCAATGATCTGACTTTCCGAGATAAGATAAATGCATCCAAAGGAGCCGTATATAAAGCATAAATGTATCGCTGTCTGGAAATGGTTTTGGGCGTAGCGCATCTTGCCTTGTCTGAGATTAAGAGAAATCTCACCCATAATAGGAAGCGTAAACATATATCCCAAAGTGCAAAAAATCACACCGGGAAAAAGCACGGTTCCGCCGAAAAGTCCGATATCAGAAGCCGCCTGATACTTATCCGCCGACTTTTGATACAAACAAAATACGCCAAAAACAAAGGGAAAGATCATAAACAGAGTATTTAAAACATCAAAGATCCTTCTCTGCCAGATCATCAAAAAGACATTTCCCGTATTGTCTTTCTTTTGGAAATAATCATCCTCAAAATCGCTTTCCCTTTTTCCTGACAAAAGCTTCATCACAAGTACAAGGATAAGCACGATAAGCTCGGAAAGTATGGCAGCTATACATATCCCGAAGCAGGAATAGAGTGCAGCAAAATCGTCCTGTTTATAGAGGGCCGCGATCTTACTTCCGTATCCTGACAAAACGGAAATAAATATATTTCCAAATACGGCAATAAGTATCTGCCTAACTACGGATATAGCGGCATACAGTCTTATGGATGACTTTTTGCTGCAAAGAAAACCGCCGATATTCTCGGATATCAAACGAACGGCAAATAATATCCCGAAAAACCAGATAAGATAAAAGGAATGGTTAACCTTAAAAACATTTCTGATAAGATAAGAGCCTAAACCGGCTATAAAGATTCCGCCGAGAGCCGCCTGGAAATAGGTCATTGAAGAGGCGTAGCGCTTTATGATACTTGCTGATTTATACTTACTTTTTTGATATCTGCTCCTTAAGATACGTCCCAGGACTTCTGAATAATTCTCACCAAAAAAGACCCACATAGCTTCGTATAGCATAAAGCAAGTGAGTAAATAACCCATCCCTATGTTTCCTACTCTGAATCTGAAAACGATCGAAGCAGATAACAGAATTATAAGTGAAAGGCCGTCCAACCTCTTTTTATCCAAAAGCGCTTCATTCATAGTAATACCTTAAATCTAAATATCTCTAGTAATCCCAAGCTCGTTTAATACCGACTTTTGCTTTTCCTCCATAACTGATGCTTCCTCCTCCGTCATATGATCGTAGCCGGATAAATGAAGCATACTGTGGGCCACAAGAAAAGCAAATTCGCGTTTGATGCTGTGGCCGTATTCTTCGGCCTGTGAAAGAATCCTGTCCTTGGAAAGGATTATATCCCCTAAAACAATATCACCGGACTCGGGATCTATATAGTCTGCCTCCATCCCTTCGGGAATATAGTAATCTCCGGGCTCTTCAAATTCCAGATTCGGAAAAGAAAGAACGTCCGTCTCCTTATCTATCTGTCTGAAGTCCCTGTTGTACTGTCTTATACCTTCGTTGTCAGTAACAAGTACATTGACGCTTATATTCTCGTAGGGACATTTTTCCATAGAAAGTACGCCTTCGCAAACCAGGGAAACAACCTTTTCTATGTCAAAATCAAACTGAAAATCTGTTTCGTTATCAACGTAAAAGTTCATAGTATAACTTTTCTTCCTTAAAAATCTTTTTGATCGTACCGCAATCGTTCATTGTAAGATTGCTCTCCTGGAAAATGCCCGTCTTCTCGTATCTTGAGAAAGTGGCATCCACAAGCTTATCAATCTGCTCTTGAATATCAGCATCGGGATTTTTCTCATACAGCGCGATGACCGCAAGGATAATGGTGTGGGACAAAAGAAGTACCGCGCATTCCCTGCTTTTAAGTCTGTTTCTTGTTCTTTTTGCTATAAAATCGGAATACTCCGTAAGTATATCGCGGACAGGTCCCGGGAAATTCTCCCCTTCGAAAAACTCCGCACGCTCTGCGGGATCGATGGGACAAAATCTGTAGTAATACCCGGCGCATTTAAGTGCCTCACTGTCCATATTAAGTCTCGAGGCAATCCTCTCGGTAAAATAGGAAGTATGGATAAGATGCTTATAAGTACGCTTATCATTCTCCCTCATATCCGCCAGGAGATAGTATTCCGTATCGTTTAATATCTGATATCTGTCTCTTAAGGAGTACGTAACCTTAAGAGCGTAAAGCCTCAACCCGCCGAAGATAATGATCCCTGTGATTATCAGATTGAGCCCGGGCAAAAGAAACTGCTCCGGAGAGATCTGATTTGTGGAGGAAAGGACGATCCCCGTGACCTCACAGGTAAAAAGACAAAGAAGGGTTATAAGAAGAGGCTTAATGATCTTTATCTCTTTTTTTATAGGGAAAAAGGTTGCTATTGCGATACCGCCGCAGATCAGATATAAGATCATGATCCCCGCTTTACTTCCCGTAATAACGGTAGCGATGATTATAAGGCAAGTTCCCGAAAGCATACCAATAAAGGGATCTGAAAAAGCCGATAAAACTACAAAAAATCCCGTAAAAGGCCATGCCGCCGAAGGTATAAATATACAAAGGAGCGAAAATACAAGGCCCAAAAGAAAGATCAGCCAGTATCTTTTCAGGTTTTGAAGGGCTTCTTCTTCAAAATACTTCTTAACCGGGTAATGCTTCCTTACCGCGAAACCTAATACCGCAAGGATTATTACGGAAAAAGCGCTTCTTTCCACAGCGGCAAGGATCTGCATATCGTAGAAATAATAAATCGCTCCGACTGCGGCAAGTACAAGAAAGATACAAACAATCTCGGGCACAAACCACAAATATGAACTTTTTTTATTTTCTGTTTTTTCCGCCATGGGGTTTTTCTTTGCTTTCAAATTTGTCGTAGGCTTCCACGATCTTTTGAACAAGCGGATGCCTTACAACGTCCTTATTGGTCAGTTTACAAAAGCTTATCCCCTCAACATTAGCAAGAACTTTTTGAGCAATATCAAGTCCGGATTTAACTCCCGGTGCAAGGTCTTTTTGTGTTTCGTCACCGGTGACAACAACCTTGCTGCCAAAGCCGATTCTCGTAAGAAACATCTTCATCTGAGCCGGCGTAGTATTTTGCGCCTCGTCAAGAATGATAAATGAACTGTCAAGAGTACGGCCTCTCATATAAGCAAGAGGCGCAACCTCTATAAGTCCCTTCTCCATATTCCTGAGGAAACTCTCCGCTCCCATTATCTGGTAAAGAGCATCATAAAGAGGTCTGAGATACGGGTCTACCTTGCTTTGGAGGTCTCCGGGGAGGAATCCTAACTTTTCTCCGGCTTCGATAGCGGGTCTTGTTAAGATGATCCTTGATACCTCTTCGTTTTTAAAGGCTGTAATAGCCATAGCCATAGCGAGATAGGTTTTACCGGTTCCCGCAGGGCCCGTGCCAAAGGTTATCATCGACTTCTTTATAGATTCGACATATAATCTTTGTCCTACGGTTTTGGCCTTGACGGGCTTTCCGTTTACCGTATGACAGATTATATCCTTATCAAGTTCTTCGAGCATTGAAGAAGCGTTACCCTTCTCCATACTGATTGCATAATCCACGTTTTGTTCCTCAATGTCATTTCCATGCCTGGAATAAGATTTAAGCTCAGTCAAAACCGAAACAGCGCTGCGAACGTTTTTCTCCTCACCCCTTACAGTAACCTCTCCGTTTCTGTCTATAACGGAAACATTAAGATCCCTCTCGAGTTTTTTAACGTACATATCGCCGGCGCCAAATATCTTTTGAAGAGATTCGTTATCTACTTCAATCTTTTCAATAACTTCGTCCATATAAAAACTAAATGATCCCCCTAATAAGCTTATTTGCTGCCTTCTGTTCTTTTGAGAAGTGGTAGGCCTTTAAAAATCTTTCGCAAACGGGACCGACCTTTTCTTCGCTTGAAGCGTAAAGGATAGCAAGGCTCTCTCCTGCCTTAACCTCATCTCCGACCTTTTTGTCAAGATACAAACCAACGGTTAGGTCTATATCGCTTTCTTTAGTCTCTCTTCCTCCGCCTAACATCAAAGAACAGATTCCGATCTCGTCGCAGTCTATATGACTTACAAATCCGTCACAGGGCGCATATACCTTCTTTTCAATAGGAGCAAGGCGAAGCTTTTCCGGCTCATATACGTATGATTTATCTCCGCCCTGAGCTTCAACAAAAGCTGCTAATTTATCAAGTGCCTTACCGCTTCTAACGGATTCCTTAAGCATCTCTACGGCTTCTTTCTCCGAAGAAGTAATACCTCCAAGGATAAGCATCTGCGTTCCTAAGGTATAGACAAGTTCCGTAAAGTCCTCCGGACCCTTACCCATAAGAGTGTATATAGCTTCTCTCACCTCGATGGCGTTACCTACAGCTCTTCCGAGAGGCTGATCCATATCGGAAATAACGGCGCTCATCTTTCTTCCGGCGTTCCTGCCAATGGTTACCATTTCTTTTGCGAGGGCAAAGGAATCTTCTTCGGTTTTCATGAAGGCTCCGCTGCCTGTCTTGACATCAAGAACAATGGCATCGGCTCCGGCAGCAAGCTTTTTACTCATAATAGAGCTTGCGATAAGAGACATATTGTCAACTGTTGCCGTTACATCCCTTAAGGCATATAGTTTTTTATCGGCAGGCGCAAGATCGGCAGTCTGGCCCATGATTGCGATACCGATGTTATTTACATTTTTAATAAAGGTCTCATTGCTGATACCTGTAGAAAATCCGGGGAAGCTTTCTAATTTATCGATTGTTCCTCCGGTATGTCCAAGTCCCCTTCCGCTCATCTTAGCGACAGGCACTCCGCAGGCAGAGACCATAGGAGTAAGGGCCAGAGATGTCTTGTCTCCGACACCGCCCGTTGAATGCTTATCAACCTTGATCCCCTTAATAGCTGAAAGATCAAGCTTATCCCCACTTTCAGCCATAGCCATAGTAAGATACAGAGTTTCTTTATCTGTCATCTTTCTAAAGTATATGGCCATCATCAGGCTCGATACCTGATAATCGGGAATCTCACCTTTGGTATACCCTTCAATGAAAAAACGGATTTCCTCTTCGGTCAGTTCACCGCCGTTACGCTTTTTCATGATAATATCATACATTCTCATAAGCTATATTCCCCTACTTACTACTAAATACCAACTTTTTTGCATATATCTTTAAGACAGCACCTTTCACAGTGCGGCTTAGTTCTGGCAGTACAGATTTCCCGTCCATGATCCACCAAACGGTGGCAAAATGCATTACCTTCCTCAGGAGGTATTATCTTCCAAAGCTCTTTTTCTACTTTTCCCGGCTCCGTTACTCCTTTAACAAGTCCTATACGGTTGCAGAGCCTAATGCAATGGGTATCCGTAACAATAGCCGGCTTTCCGTATATATCCCCTAAGACAAGATTGGCGCTCTTCCTTCCGACACCGGGAAGTTTTAAGAGCTCTTCCATTGTATCGGGAACGCGGCCGTTGTACTCATCAAGAAGCATCTTCATACAAAGAACTATATCTTTAGCCTTTGATCTGCCTAAGCCGCAGGGTTTAACAATTTCCTCTATTTTGTCAGCTCCGGCCCCGGCGATAGCTTCCATCGTCGGATACTTTTCGTAGAGCTTTTCTGTGATGATATTAACCCTTGCGTCGGTACACTGGGCAGCCAGCCTGACGCTTACAAGTAATTTCCAGGGCTCTTTATATATGAGGGAGCATCCGGAATCCGGATACTCGATTTTTAAAAGCCTTATGGCTTCAAGCGCAAGTTCTTTCTTAGTCATAAATTACTCACTTATGATAAGGTTCATGATTAGTGATCCTGTAGCTTCTGTAAATCTGCTCCAAAAGGACCACTCTCATAAGCTGATGGGGGAAAGTCATGTCGGAAAAACTAAGGTGCATATCCGCTCTTTTGGTGACGGACTCATGAAGTCCCAAGGACCCACCGATGATAAAACAGATACTGCTTTTGCCGTATGTTGCCTGTTTATCTATCCAGTCAGCCAGGCCTTCCGACGTAAGCTTTTTTCCCTTAATCTCAAGGGTGCAGACTACGTCGGAGTCATTTACCTTTGAAAGAATACGTTTCCCCTCTTTTAGGAGAATTTCCTGCACAAGGGTATCAGAAGCGCCATCCGGCGTCATCTCGTCATCTACAGAGACTATCTCAAGCTTAACATATCTTGAAAGCCTCTTTGAGTATTCGTCTATGGCGTCTCTGAAAAACTTTTCCTTAATTTTTCCGACTGCGATTACAGTGATTCGCATTAACTACTCCAGATTATTTGCTTAAGTATTCGTCAATTCCCTTTGCGGCGGCTTTACCGGCACCCATTGCAAGAATAACGGTAGCTGCGCCTGTTACGGCATCACCGCCGGCATAAACGCCTGCTTTGCTGGTAGCTCCGGTCTCTTCAGCGGCTATGATGCACTTATGCTTATTGATCTCAAGTCCCTCGGTGGTAGATGAAATAAGAGGGTTTGGAGATGTACCGAGTGACATGATAACGGTATCAACGTCAAGTACAAACTCGCTTCCGGGAATCTCAATAGGTCTGCGTCTTCCGGATGCATCGGGCTCCCCAAGCTCCATACGGATGCACTTCATACCGGTTACCCAGCCCTTCTCATCAGCGATGATCTCGGTGGGATTGGTAAGAAGATCAAAAATGATACCTTCTTCCTTTGCGTGATGAACTTCTTCAACTCTTGCAGGAAGCTCTTCTTCACTTCTTCTGTATACGATATGAACCTCAGCGCCAAGTCTAAGTGCGGTTCTTGCAGCGTCCATGGCAACGTTACCTCCACCAACGACTGCAACCTTCTTACTCTTCATGATAGGAGTATTTGAACTCTCATCAAACGCCTTCATGAGGTTGCTTCTTGTAAGATATTCGTTTGCTGAGAATACGCCGTTTGAGTTCTCTCCGGGGATACCCATAAACTTGGGAAGTCCTGCGCCCGATCCGATAAATACAGCCTCAAAGCCTTCTTCATTAATAAGCTCGTCAATGGTAACGCTCTTACCAACAACGACGTCAGTCTCAATCTTAACGCCAAGTGACTTAACGTTCTCAATTTCCTTTGCAACAACCTTGGTCTTGGGAAGACGGAACTCAGGAATACCGTAAACAAGTACTCCGCCCGCCTCGTGAAGAGCCTCAAATATGGTTACATCGTAACCCATCTTTGCAAGGTCTCCTGCGCAGGTAAGTCCGGAAGGACCTGAACCGATAACTGCAACCTTCTTACCGTTGCTTGCTGCAGCCTTCTTAGGCTTGATTCCATGCTCGGAAGCCCAGTCTGCAACGAATCTCTCAAGCTTACCGATTGAAACGGCCTCGCCCTTGATACCTCTGATACATTTTCCTTCGCACTGAGTCTCCTGAGGGCAAACACGTCCGCAAACAGCGGGAAGTGCGGTACTCTCGCTAAGTATCTCATATGCCTTTTCTATATCTCCAAGTTTCACCTGCTCGATAAATGCAGGAATGTTGATGGATACGGGGCATCCCTTAATGCACATTGCGTTTTTACAGTTAAGGCATCTTGAAGCCTCTGCCTGTGCTTCTTCTAAAGTATATCCGAGACAAACCTCTTCAAAATTGTGAGCTCTCTCTTTGGCATCCTGCTCTTTAACAGGAACTTTCTTCATTACGTCCATTTTTATATCTCCTCAAATTGTGCTTGATTTTTAGCTGCACTGACCGCATCCGCCGTGATGGGTGCTTCCTTCCTTCTCGGCAAGGTAAGCTCTTCCTTCTTCGGTCTTGTAAAGGGTCTGACGTCTCATGGCTTCATCAAAGTTAACCTTGAATCCGTCGAACTCAGGTCCGTCTACGCATGCGAATTTAACTTCATCACCAACGGTTACACGGCATGCTCCGCACATTCCTGTTCCGTCAACCATGATGGGGTTAAGAGATACAATTGTGGGAAGATTAAGTTCTTTTGTAAGCATAACAGCGAACTTCATCATGATCATAGGTCCGATGCATACGCACTGATCATAAGTTTTGCCTTCTGCATAAAGGTCCTTAAGAGTCTGGGTAACCATACCGCTTCTTCCGTATGAACCGTCATCGGTTGTAATGTAAAGGTTACCTGCTACAGCCTTCATTTCATCTTCCAGAATAAGAAGATCCTTAGTCTTGCAGCCTACGATAACATCAACATCGATGCCATGCTCATGCATCCATTTAACCTGAGGATATACAGGTGCTGTACCAACACCTCCGGCTATGAAAATTATCTTCTTCTGTTTGAGCTCTTCGATTGGAAGTGACAGAAGTTCTGAGGGGCATCCCAAAGGCCCTACAAAATCTCTGAATGAATCGCCTTCCTCGAGCTTGGACATAAACTCGGTAGCTCCGCCCACAATCTGGAAAACAATGGTAACAGTACCTTTTTCAGTGTTGTAGTCACAAATGGTAAGGGGAATTCTCTCACCTTCGTCGTCTGTACGAACAATAACAAACTGTCCGGGCAAGCAGCGTTTAGCTACTCTGGGTGCTTCAACTTCCATAAGGAAAATCGTGGGATTGAGCACCTTTTTCTTGATTATTTTATACATAGCTCCTCCTATTTAACGCTTTTGAACGGGGTATAGTGTATTTCAAAAGCGATAGATAACAAATTTAATCTAACTTTTCAACCTCTCCGGTACAAACATCAACGGAATACTTTGTATCAAGGGTAGTGACAAGACCGCTTTCGTTGTATATGTACTCATCAAATACATAACCGTAAGAAACGCCGTCTTCAGTAAAATCCTTGATGATAGAGATTAGTTCAAGCTGGATAACTCCGCCGTTTTCCATAAGTCCATTGGGATCTAGGGTAAGTCCCTTTGCGAAAAGGTAATTTAAGACACTGTCCCTGGCCTGTGTAACGTCCACATTGTATTCTATATTAAAATGGTATTTAACATCAACCACTTCCGACGAAACACCGTTTTTATTTATGCATACAAATTTATACTCCGATACTCCCGGAAGCATAACAATAGGCTTCGTATACATATATGAGAGACTCGAAGGATAAGAACCGTCGGTTGTATAGTAGTAAGTCATCTCTCCTTCGGTGAAGTTCGAGATCTCAATAAATGTAGGCTCCGAGTACTCTCCTGAAGCAGGGGTTATCTCGGGCTTTATAGGCGGAAGTATTTTTATTTCGACCGATGCGGAAACCGAATCGCTCTTGATTCCAAGTTCATTCTCGCAATAAGCCGTTATCTTGTAAAGTCCGTCATCCAAAAGTACGCTTCCCGAGTAAACAGCATCTTCTACAAGACTTTCCGTATTTCCGTTCTTTGTACATAGAACGCTGTACTTAACAGTTTCTCCGCTTCCGGATTTGATCACAAGAAGCTGAGGCAGCTCGTATACTCCGTCCTTGGTATCTATAACCGGTGCATCAACAAAGTATTTTGAATACTTTTCATTTAGTGCTTCATCACCAATGGTTTTAAAAGCTCTGAGATC
>CADATP010000033.1 GCA_902790935.1 uncultured Lachnospiraceae bacterium
CAAGATCATCGATGTTAAGGACGACATTCAGGCTTCTCTTACCGCTGTTAAGCTTGTTCGTGACGGTGAGGCTGATATGTATATGAAGGGTCTTATCCCGACCAAGGATTTCCTTAAGAGCGTACTCGACAAGGAAGTCGGACTTAGAACCGGAAAGCCCCTTTCACACGTTTGCGTATTCGATGTTAAGGGATATGACAGACTTATGTTCCTTACAGATGTTGCTTTTATGACTTATCCTACTTTAGAGGACAAGGTTGCTATCATCCACAACACACTTGAGATCACTTCCGCCTGCGGAGTAGAGAATCCGAAAGTAGCTCCTCTTGCGGCAGTTGAGGTCGTTAATCCCAAGATGCCTTGCACCGTAGATGCTGCCGAGCTTACAAGAATGAACAAAGAAGGCGAGATCACAGGATGTATCGTAGACGGACCTCTTTCTCTCGATCTTGCTATCGAGCCCGAAGCTGCAAAGCATAAGGGAGCTACAGACCGCGCTATCCAGGGCGATGCAGATATACTCCTTTTCCCCGATATCCACGCAGGAAACCTTGTTTACAAGGCAATGGTTCATATGGCTGATGAGATCAACGGAAACATCATCACCGGAACAAAGGCTCCCGTTATCCTTACTTCAAGATCCGACTCCTTCGAGGTAAAGGTTAATTCACTTGCTCTCGGAGCTCTTGTTGCGGAATACAAAAAGAACAACCAGTAATATAAAAATTATCGCCGGTTATTCCGGCGACAAATCGGAGGGTATAAAAATGGCTATTACAAGCTTGATCATCAATCCCGGTTCAACATCAACCAAGATTGGTATTTACGAAGATGAGAATCTTCTTTTTGACGAGACTCTTCGTCACTCAACCGAGGAAATCGCACAGTATGCGACAATCATCGATCAGAAGGATTTCAGAAAGAACATTATCCTGAACTTCCTTAAGGAAAAGAATTTTGATATGAAGAAGCTCGGCATGGTTGTAGGACGCGGCGGACTCCTTCGCCCTATTCCCGGTGGAACATACACTGTTACCGACAAGCTCCTTGAGGACCTTAAGGTAGGAGTTCAGGGACAGCATGCTTCCAACCTTGGCGGTATCCTTGCAAGAGAGATCGGTGACGAGCTCGGAATCCCTTCTTTCATCGTAGACCCCGTAGTTGTAGACGAGCTTGAGCCCGTTGCAAGAATCTCAGGCGTTCCCGAGATTGAGCGTAAGTCCATCGATCATCCTTTAAATCAGAAGGCTATGGCGAGAAGATATGCAAAGTCCATCGGAAAGAAGTATGAAGATATCGATGTTATCGTTGTTCATATGGGCGGCGGTACTTCTACCGGCGTTCATAAGCACGGCAAGATGGTTGACGTTTTTGCAGCCCTTAACGGAGACGGAGCTTTCTCTCCCGAGAGAGCAAACGGTGTTCCCGCTCTTTCACTTGTTGAGATGTGCTTCTCCGGAAAGTATACCGAAGCTGAGATGAAGAAAAAGATCGTCGGAAACGGCGGATTCAATGCTTACCTTGGAACCAACGATATGAGAGAAGTAACCGCAAGAGTTGAGGCAGGAGACGAGAAGGCAAAGCTTGTAAGAGATGCTTTCATCTACCAGATCTGCAAGAATATCGGTGCATGCGCTACCGTCCTTCAGGGTAAAGTTGACCAGATCATCCTTACCGGTGGTATCGCTTACGGAAAGACCGTAACCGATGACATCGCAAAGAGCGTTGACTGGATTGCTCCCGTTACCGTATATGCCGGTGAAGACGAGCTTCTTGCTCTTGCTCAGGGTGGATTACGCGTACTTAACGGCGAAGAAAAAGCTAAAGAATACTAATTTTTGACCCCCGGGGACGGGGTTGGTGTGTCATTTTTAAATATGGGGGGGATTACCATTAAAAACTAACGCCGGAGTTGACTTTTACAGTCAGCTTCGGCGTTTTATTTATAGAGATTAAGCGCGGGCCCGTCTAAAAAAAGTGAACCCCCAACCCCGTCCCCGGGGGTCATTTTAGAGGAGCTTGTCGATGGAAAGATCGGGGTGCTGCATAAGGTCGATGTAGTCGTAGCCGCACTGGACGACGGGGCGTGAGAGCTTTTCTTTGTTGAGCATGATTATCTCTGCTTCTCGTCCGTCGGAAAGCTCGCAGGCGTTTCTGACGTAGGTTGCTCCTACATTGGAGAGAAATGTGAGTACATACTCGGCATCATACTTTTCGAAGCCCTCTTCCTCAAAGATCTCGATAACACGGAAAGGACATAAAGGTCCGCGGTAAACTCTTGCTGCGGTCATTGCCTCATATACATCAGAGATTGCGGTAAGGCGCGCAAACTTATCGATGGACTGGCCGGAGAGCTGAAGCGGATATCCGCTTCCGTCGTAGCGCTCGTGGTGCATAAGAGCAGTGTTTAAAATATGTTCATCGAAGTCCTTTTCCTTAAGAATCTTGTATCCGTACAGGGGGTGCTTCTGGATATGCTTGTATTCTACGGGATCGAGCTTTCCGGGCTTTGTAAGGATGGCGTGGCTGACTTGAAGTTTTCCGATGTCGTGGAGCATACCGCAGGCCATAGCCATCTCTCTGTCGGCTTCGTTCCAGCCGAGCCAGCTGGCTGATACGTAGTTAAGGAGAGCGACGTTCATACTGTGGGCGTATGTGAGATCGTCGTAATCCCGCATATTGTGGATCATATCAAAGGTGTTGCTTCCGCTGCCGGACTGTTCAATAAGCTTTAAGGGGGCTTTGATAAGCTCGCCTGTATCAACAGCGGCAGTATTTTCTATCATTTCGTTCAGCTGGAACTTAAAGTTCTCGGTGGCTGTATCGAAAGTCTTTTTAAAATCCTTGAATTCCTGTGACGAACGGATACGTTCCGAATATGAAGGATGGGAAGGAGCGTATTCGGCGTTAGAACCCGGAGGCGGAGGCGGTACGTCACGTCGCGGCGTCTGTGGAGCGGGTCCGTATCCTTCCGGCTTTTCGAGGGGTTCCAGATTGAAAATATCCGGCTTTTCGGGAGCGGAATCCTCTTCGATATAAACGGATAAAACTCCGTTGAGTTCTATTCTGGAGATTAAAACATCTGTAAGCTCAGTACCCTTTGAGAGGATGGTCTGACGATCAAAGTTAAGTACATCCTCCGCGAGTATCATTCCGGGGACTAAATCGAATGTAGAAAGCTTTTGCATAAGGCCTCCCTGAATATGTATTGTGGCTTTACCCCACTCAGAGTTATTTTAACATATAAGAGAGCATGTGTAACTTTAAAATTTAAACAAAAATATAACCAACTCTTAGTTAATCGGCCAATACGTGTTTTTAAGAATAGATTGAAACCGATAGATAAATCTGATAAAATAAGATTCGTGTATGCGCCCGGGGAGAAGTCTGCCCGGATGAGACACAAATTCTTTTCATTAGTAAGAGGGACTAAAATGAAATTATTTGACAAGATTTTCGGAACGCACAGCGAGAGAGAGCTTAAAAGGATCAGACCTATCGCTGACAAGATCGAAGCCCTGCGACCTGAAATGAAACAAAAGAGCGACGAAGAACTTCGCGCCATGACTGATATTTTTAAGAAAAGACTTGCAGAAGGGGAAACCCTTGACGATATCCTTCCCGAGGCTTTCGCTGTTGTAAGAGAGGCGGCTGTCAGAGTTCTGGGAATGGAACATTATTATGTTCAGCTCCTCGGAGGCATCATCCTTCACCAGGGACGTATCCCCGAGATGAGAACAGGTGAAGGTAAGACTCTTGTATCTACCTGCCCTGCTTATCTTAATGCTCTCGAAGGAAAGGGCGTACACATCGTTACGGTCAACGATTACCTTGCAAAACGTGACGCCGACGAGATGGGAAAGGTACATAAATTCCTCGGATTAACCGTGGGATGCGTACTTAACTCTATGAATTCCGAAGAGCGTCAGGAGCAGTACAACTGCGATATCACCTATGTTACCAACAACGAGCTCGGTTTCGATTACTTAAGAGACAATATGGTAATCTACAAAGAACAGCTCGTTTTAAGAAATCTCCACTACTGCATCATCGACGAGGTTGACTCCATCCTTATCGACGAAGCGAGAACCCCTCTTATCATCTCCGGACCCAGCGGAAAATCCACCGCACTCTACGAGATGTGTGACCTTCTCGCAAGACAGTTAAAGCGCGGCGACGATATCAAGGAACTTTCCAAGATGGACGCTATTATGAACGTTGTTCAGGAGGAGACCGGAGACTTCGTTGTAAACGAAAAGGACAAGATCGTAAACCTCACCGAAGCCGGAATTAAGCGCGTTGAGCAGTTCTTCCATATCGAGAACCTCGCCGATCCCGAGAATATCGAGATCCAGCATAACATCATCCTTGCTCTCAGAGCACATAACCTTATGTTCAGGGACCAGGACTATGTTGTCAAGGATGACCAGATCTTTATCGTAGACGAATTCACCGGACGTATTATGCCCGGAAGAAGATATTCCGACGGTCTCCACCAGGCCATCGAGGCTAAGGAGCATGTTAAGGTTAAGCGCGAGAGCAAGACTCTTGCGACTATCACTTTCCAGAACTTCTTCAACCTCTTCGACAAAAAGTGCGGTATGACCGGTACAGCTCTTACCGAGGAGAACGAGTTCAGAGAGATTTACGGAATGGACGTTATCGTCGTTCCTACCAATAAGCCGGTTCAGAGAATCGACCATCAGGACGCAGTATACAAGACAAAACGCGAGAAGCTTAATGCTATCGTACAGGCAATCGAAGAGGCACATGCAAAGGGACAGCCTGTACTTGTAGGTACCATCAATATCGATGCCAGTGAGGAGATCAGCCGTCTTATTACCAAGAGAGGCATTCCTCATAATGTCTTAAATGCTAAGTTCCATGAAAGAGAAGCAGAGATCGTAGCTCAGGCCGGAAAGCACGGCGCAGTTACCATCGCTACAAATATGGCGGGCCGTGGTACGGATATTAAGCTTGACGATGAGGCGAGAGCAGCCGGCGGACTTAAGATCATCGGTACCGAGCGTCACGAATCAAGACGTATCGATAACCAGCTCCGCGGACGAAGCGGACGTCAGGGCGATCCTGGTGAGTCCAAGTTCTATATCTCTCTTGAAGATGACTTGATGAGACTTTTCGGATCCGAGAGACTTACCGCAGCATTTAACGCTCTCGGAATCCCCGACGGACAGGAAATCGAGCACAAAGCTCTCAGCAACGCCATTGAGTCAGCTCAGAAAAAGATCGAGGGTAACAACTTCGGTATCCGTAAGAATCTTCTTGAGTATGACCGCGTTATGAGCGAGCAAAGAGAGATCATCTACGAGGAACGTCGCAAGGTTCTTGACGGCGAGAGTATGCGCGATTACATCTACAAGATGATGACAGATATCGTTGAAAGCAGCGTTGATACCGTTGTTGGAGATGATACTCCTTTTGATGAATGGAACTTTACAGAGCTTAACGAGCTCCTCCTTCCCATCATCCCTCTTGAGCCGATAACTCCTATGAGAGTTCAGAAGCAAAAGAAGGCAAGCCTTAAACAGCAGCTTAAAGAAGAGGCTGTCAAGCTCTACGAAGCTAAGGAAGCTGAGTTTGCAGATCCCGAGCAGATCCGTGAGATCGAGCGCGTAATCCTTCTTAAGGTCATCGACCGCAAGTGGATGGACCACATCGACGATATGGAGCAGCTTCGTCAGGGCGCAGGTCTCCAGGCATACGGCCAGAGAGATCCTCTTGTAGAGTACAAGATGAACGGATATGCGATGTTCGATGAGATGACACAGAACATCCGCGAGGATACTGTTCGTATGCTCCTCCATATCCGTGTTGAGCAAAAGATCGAGCGTGAGCAGGTGGCTAAGGATACCTGGACAAACAAGGACGATTCCATAGCAAAGGGACCAGTTAAGAAAGAAAAGAAGATTTTCCCCAACGATCCCTGCCCTTGCGGAAGCGGCAAGAAATATAAATTCTGTCACGGACTTAAGAAGGTATAATTAATGATAGTTGCTTTGGATCAGATGAAAGCCGAGATAATGGGCTATGAACAGACCATGCATGAGGTTGAGGCTTCTCTTGATATTGTAAACAAGGAAAAGAAAATAGAAGAGCTTGAGCGCGAGATGGAAGCTCCTGATTTTTGGAATGAGCCCGATAAGGCTAATGCCAAGATGAAAGAACTGAAAAATATGAAGGATACCATCGAACTCGCCAAAAAGCTCAACACACAGTACGACGATATCCTTACTCTTATCGAACTCGGCGACGAGTCCGATGACGAGAGTATGGTGGATGAGGTAAGGTCAGAGCTTGACGAATTCATCGAAGAGCTTGAAGAGCTTCGCATCAGTACACTTCTCTCGGAAGAGTACGACAAGTGCAACGCCATCCTCGAACTTAACGCCGGAGCAGGAGGAACCGAGAGCTGCGACTGGTGCAGTATGCTTTATCGTATGTACACAAGATGGGCGGAGCGCCACGGCTTTACCGTAGAGGTACTTGATATGCTCGACGGCGACGAGGCCGGAATCAAGTCTGTTACGTTCCAGATTAACGGCGTAAACGCCTACGGATATATGAAATCCGAAAAGGGAGTACACAGACTTGTACGTATCTCTCCCTTCAACGCACAGGCCAAGCGTCAGACGAGCTTTGTGTCTCTTGATGTAATGCCTGATATTGAGGAGGATACCGACGTTGATATCGACGAGAAGGACCTCCGTATCGATACATACCGCTCCAGCGGTGCCGGCGGACAGCACATCAACAAGACTTCATCCGCTATCCGTATTACCCACATCCCTACCGGTACGGTTGTAACCTGCCAGAACGAGCGAAGCCAGTTCCAAAACAAGGACAAGGCGATGCAGATGCTGAAAGCAAAGCTCCTTATCTTGAAACAGGAGGCAAATGCCGAGAAGCTTTCGGATATCAGAGGCGAGGTAAAGGACATTGCCTGGGGCAACCAGATACGAAGCTACGTTCTCCAGCCCTATACGATGGTTAAGGACAGAAGAACCGCTGTCGAAACCAGCGACGCGAGCGGAGTACTTGACGGAAAGCTTGATCCGTTTATTACAGGCTACCTTAAGTGGAAGAGTATGGGCGGAGTTATGGCTGAAGGCGACGACGAGGATCTGTAGGCAGATACTTCCATTCATCACAAAAATCATCCTTTCGTACCAAAACCATTGATAGAGGTTACAATTTATAGTTTAATGAACAAGGGTTTAAACCCAAGAAATGCGTAAAAAAGGGGATATACAATGGAAGAAAAAAGAGCGATATCGAGAATAGACTTTTCTATCATGAGCGTAGTCGTAGTTTGCGACACACAGGAAAGATTCTTTGTTGAGGTTGAAAACGTATCACCTCTTGGAATGGGACTTAAGATGCCTAAGGAAACTCCTAACCTTGTAGGTAAAGCAATTATCATCGTAGCCGAGACGCTTATTATGTATGCCGATGTTATGAGACAGGTTCCCAATGAGGACGGAACATTCACCGTCGGAATTAACGCCAAGAAATTTACTCCTGATGTTTTGGAGTTTTTATTTGAAAGAATTAAGTTTGACTAAAGAAACACAATTCTAAAGCTCTGATTATATATAAATATATAGGAGGCTGACTTTGATAAGTCAGCCTTCATTTTTTGATTAAAAAAGTATTAAGACTGCTTGCAGGAACGGCTGAAACCTTGTTTTTTCGAGGGCTATATAGTACAATTATGATGATTTAAGGGGGGAGATAAAATATTATGCTTAGAAAAATACTAAGATTTAGTGTAATGTTTTGGCTCGCTGCAAGTATTTATGGTGGCGAGCGTGTTTCCTCCGAAATATTTACTTATGAAGGAGGAAAAAGTAAATGAAAGAACTATCTTATGAGGAAAAAAGGAGTCGAGTAGAGGATTTTCGTGTAATTGACGATGTATTCTTTGAGTGTTTGGCACAGGATATAGAAGTTGATACCGAGATACTTAGGACATTGCTTGAGGACCCCAAACTTGAGGTTATCGATGTAGTCGTTCAAAGCGATCAGAGAAATCTCTACGGAAGGTCGGTAAGACTTGATGCGCTCTGTACTTTGGGCGACGGAACTTTATGTAATATTGAGGTACAAAGGTCTGATAAAGATGACCATATGCGTAGAGCCAGATTTAATGCTTCAAGTATTACGGTAAAGGAATCTGAGCCCGGAGATCTGTTTAAGGATGTCAAAGAAGTGTACGTGGTGTACATTTCGGAGTTTGATTTTATCAGGGGTGGCAAGACGATTTACCATATCGATAAAGTCATAAGAGAGACGGGGGAGAAGATAGATGATGGATTGCACGAGATATTCGTAAATACGGCAATAAATGATGAGTCGGATATTTCGGATCTGATGTCTTGCTTTACTAAAAAGTATGTGGAAGACCCTAAATTCCCGAAATTATCGGCAAGGGTCAGTGAACTAAAGACTACGGAAGGAGGATTAGCTACTATGTGTACCATAATGGAAGGTTATATAGAAAAAAGCAGAGCCGAAGGCCGTGCGGAAGAACGTATTGAGAACATAGCGAAGCTTCTTTCCAGAGGTGGAACGGAAGATCAGGCGAAACTCTTTCTTGACGCTACGGACGAGGAAATCGAACTTGCAAGAAAGAATGCAATGAAGTTGTAGGTTTTATTGTTGATTAATGAGGGGACAACAAGTTTTGAAAAATAGAATATGGATTTGTATTACCCCGATAGAAGTGTGTCGGGGTGAAAGGGAATATTCCTCCGATATGCATGACTTATGAAGGAGGAAAAGTATTTGAAAAAACAAAAAGGAACTGTCTATGATGATGTGTTCCGGACAATGGCACAAAAGATGCCGTGGCTGTTTGTAGCTCTTATTAATGAGGTGTTCGGGACAAACTATCCGGACGATGTAAAACTTATACAGCTTCGGAACGAGTTCATAGAAGAAAACGGGAAGGTTGTAACTGACTCGATTTTCCGTATTGAGGATAAAACATTCCACATAGAATGCCAGAGTAATCCGGATGGGACAATGGCGATAAGAATGTTTGAGTATGATTTCGCGATAGCTTTAGAAAAAGCTATAAACGAAGGCTCGCCGTACGAAATCCAGCTTCCGGAATCATGTGTTTTATATTTGAGGCATAACGATAAAACACCTGATGAGTTACACGTAATGGTGACGTCCGGCAAGGAGTCACTGACATATCGGACACAGGTCATCAAGGTACAGAATTACTCAAAAGACGATATTTTCAAAAAGAAATTGCTACTCTTTTTTCCGTACTATATTATGCGGTACGAAAATGAATTTAATGAACTGGAAAGCGACAAGGAAAAGCGTAAAGATTTAATAAATGAGTATCGAGAAATAGTCGGAAAGCTCGACGATAGCTTAGAGGATTCGCAATTCACTGATCTGGTCGGGTTAATGATGAAGATCGCTGATTATGCGATCCCTAAGGGAATAATCCGAAGGGAGGTTCGTGAGGTTATGGGTGGAAAAGTATTAACACTAAATACGGAAAAGTGGTTCTCCAAGGGGCACGCAAAAGGCCGCACAGAAGAACGTATTGAGAACATAGCGAAGCTTCTTTCCAGAGGTGGAACGGAAGATCAGGCGAAACTCTTTCTTGACGCTACGGACGAAGAAATCGAGTATGCAAGAAAGAGTATCGTAGAATCTTAGATTCAAATGCTCCTAAGACAGAAAGAATTTAGGAGTATTGGAAAAAATATATAGGGAACGCTTTTAGCTGTAGTAGCAGAGTAAGCAATTCAAAGCACCATCTTCCCGTTTAGGGACGGATGGTGTTTTTTTTAGTCATTCATCCCAAAAAACTGCTATCCGTACCATTTAGTTGAAATTGAAAAAAGAACTTGCTAAAGTATAATCACAAACAAAGAATCATTACTTGAGTAACCAACTGATAATTTGTAAAGGAGATAAAAATGAGCAAATTAATCAATAAAAACATTATTAAGGCAATGACGATTGGTATTTCAGCTGTTATGGCTGCAAGTTCCATGAATCTTTCCGCATTCGCTGAGGAAGCTACAAATACCACTCCCGAACCCATCACTCCCGATGGAGATGAAGAGCAGACCGCGGCTACCGCATCACAGCTTGCTATCGTTCTTGACAGCATCGGAACTCTTGAAGATGAGAAGAAGGGTGACATCGTTGATGATGTACACGATGCAGAGAACAGCTTCAATACAGCACAGACCTCTTATGATACAGCATTCCCGGCACCTCAGGAAGCAGAAGCACAGCCTGTAGTAGAGCCTGATGCAATACCTGTTCAGGAAGCAGAGCCTCAGCCCGACGGAGAAAATACACTTCCTGCAGACGGAAACGCTCAGCAGCCTGCTGCAGAAAATGCTGAAAAAGCAAAGACTGCTACCGAATATGTAGAAGAAGTTGCAGATAAGCTTGATGACATGGATACTCAGGATACCCTTATTGTCGGAGCATATTCAAACGCAAACAGCAAAGCTACAGATGCAAATACCGAGGTTGGTGTTGGTGAAGGTCTTGAAAAAGAGGCAAATGATCTCCTTGGAATCGTTCCCGAAGGAACCGAGGGAGAGACTGTTACACTTATTGATATCATCGTCGGAGCTGACGAGATAGTTGATGAACAGAGCGAAGTTATCGCCGGTGCAACAACTGAGGGTGAGGCTCAGGAAGCTTACGATACCGCAGCTACTGCTGTTGCCGGAGCATCTAAGAATGTTGATGATACTCAGAGCGAACTTACAAGAATCGAAGGCGAATTAGCCGCTTCTAAGGAGAAGTATGACGCTGCTGTATCGGCACGCGACGGTATCCTTGCCGATCTTGCTACAGCTCAGCAGAACTACGAGACATTAAAGGGACAGGCTTCTGAAGCCGCTGAGAATGCAAAGAGTGAACTTGAGAGACTTTCCGGACTTGCAGCCGGTTATGAGACAGATGCTAATGCTGCTTTAGCTGCATACAATTCAACCGGATACGGACTTATCGCTGCTTTAGAAAACGGCCTTAAGGATGGAACTATCAATAAGGAGTGGAAGAATTATAAAAAACTCGTAGAAGCTATTATGCAGTTCTATTATATCCCTGATGTCCTTAAGGATAAGAATGCAACTAATTTTAAGGCCTCTTGGAAGAATAGTAGCTCTTACGGAAAGAGCTATAATGAATTCTCGGAAGCAACCAGAGAGTATGATAGCGCTCACGCGGGAGATTCTTTAAATTATTGCAAGATTACATATAAGGTCGGTAGAGAAACAAAGACTATGCTTGTTAACTATAAGACAGTTGACGAGAACCAGGAGAAAGTTTACAGCGGACTTGTAATTTTTGAGAAAACAGAGCATCTTGTACTTGACAGCAAGGATCTTTCTGCTGATATCAAGGACGGCGTAGATACTGACGGTTATTACTTCGATGAAGCAGGTAATGCATACGGCAAGAATAGTGAAGGCAACTACGTTAAGTTTGTTGCTGCACAGCCTGTTGCAGGCGACACGATTCCTACTGCTAAAACTATCAATGAGAGCACGCTTGAGCTTAAAGATGGAGCAACCGCTAAAGACGTACAGTTAAGCGAAGATCATGTTGCAATTTCCGTTGACCAGCAGACCGGAGCAGTTACCAAGACAGTTACAAAGGATGTTACTACTACAACCTATACCGGCAAAACCCTTACATCCACTACAAATGGTGATATTACAGCTGCTGGTAACACGACTTATGACGATGAAGCTTCAGCTAAGAATGCATATATAGATGCTGTTCAGAAAGCTATTAATGCACTGGCTGACAATAAGACCATCACCATTGGATCAGGAGACGACGCTGTTACCTATCATAAGGGCGATACAGCTACTGATGCCGGATTTGAGCTCGACACCAATACACAGGGTAAGACAACCGGATACACAGTTTCGGTTCACTATAACAATAAGTTTAGTGAGACTACTACTATCAGTGGAGTAAAAGAACATCAATTCTTTGAAGTAGACATAACTAATTGGGAAAAACTGTTTCAGCTTAACAATGAGATCGATGATAGTGATGCAAAAGAGGCGTTTAGACAGGATGCACAATCTTGGATTGATGATGAAATAGACAAGTATGAGTACAAAGATGGAATCATACCTTATATTGGCGACCAGTTTGTGACTGCTTATATTGGTAGCAGTAGTAGTTACGACGGATCTCAAGTTATTAATCAGGAACACCATACATGGGGGAAGAAACTTTTTAGTAGTGAGCCTTTAGTAGAATGGGATACTAACGATCGTACCTATACTGGCACAGCTACGGTAGAGTATGCTAAACTTTCAAAACTTTCCGTTGATTCAGGCTTCTTTGATATCCTTTTCAAGACTGATGATGGCGCGAAGAAGGTTCTTGAGAAAAATGGAATTAAGAATTTTGAATACGTAGCGATGAATAAGGCTAATGGCGATGGTGGAAACTATGACATCTATTATTACCTTACCGATGCGTCAAAGGATGTTACCATTAATGTAAGCGATAGCATTAAGGCCGCTTCTGATATTACCGCTGATGATATCAAGAACGCAGTTGCAGAGGGTAATGCTAACAACTTTACCTACGATCTTTCAACTGCTACTGCAAATTATGCTACTACATATGGCTATAAGGCTCTTAAGTATCTTATCACTACTTATACAAAGGACTTTGATAAGTCAGAAGCAAACACTGAGACCAAGACCGTTTCTACCACAACCTGGAATGAAATCGCGGCCAAGTCCTTCACTGAGTACAGAAATGACAACTGGTACAGCGGAAATGTTCTCCTTGTAGAGAATGACAAGACCGGAGCTGACTATACCACAGACGGCAAGTCAGGAGATACTAATAAAACACACGAGCTCACTACTAAAGAGCAGATCGATAGAACCGCTGACTTCCGCAGCAAGGTTGACGGAGCAGCAGCTATCGCAGCTAATTACGCACAGGCTGCACAGGACGCTGCAGATGCTCAGTTAGCTCTTGATGCAGCAGCAGGCAGAGTGGCAGCGCTTAAGGATCAGCTTGCAGAGCTTCAGGCAAACGGCGGAACTCTTAATGAAGTCAGCGCTTGGTCAGCAAGCCTTGCAGTCGCACAGCAGGCACTTACAGATGCTATTACCAAGAGAGACGAGCTTGTTAAGAAGCTTGCAGATCTTGAGAAGCAGTTTAACGATAAGGTAGACGAGATCAGAGCAGCAGAGGCAGCAGCCGCAGCAGAGGCAGCAGCTGCAACTACAACTACCACAACAACTATCGCAGCAACTGAGACACCCGCAGCAGCCGCACCTGCCGTAGCCGCACCTGCTCCTGCACCCGCACCTGCCGTAGCCGCACCTGCTCCTGCACCCGCACCCGCACCCGCTCCTGCTCCTGCAATTGCAAATCCTGACAACCCTGCAAACCAGGTTGTAGACAATAACGCTGATGACAATACTCAGAACACTGAGACCATCGAGAACGAGGAATCAGCTCTTGCAGAAGGCATCGGCGAAAAGCAGACTGAGAATATCGAAGGCGATGAGACAGCTCTCAGCGAGGGCATCGGAACCCAGACCGCTAAGAAGAACTGGCCTTGGTGGTGGATCCTCATCGTAGCCGCTGTTACCGGCGGAACAACCTTCGGTGTTATCAAGGGCAACCAGAAAAAGAAGGCTACCGAAGAGACCAAGAAGACTGACAAGTAATTGGTTTAAAATCTAAAGATTTAAGAAGAAGGCGGAATCCTAAGGGGTTCTGCCTTCTCTGAGTAAAGGGGAATTATGAAAAAAGGTGTTAATGCTTTAAAGCTTTTGACCGTAGTATTGGCGGCGATGATCGTATACGGCGGATGTGCCAATAAAGCCGCGGAGGATGTTAATGAGACTCCTTCGATTACCTCTGAGATTTCAGGGAGGGACAGCGATGATACCGGTGAAAAGACTGAGCCTTCGGATGAAAACGGAAACGGTGAAAATCAGGGAACCTCAGGTGAAGAAACCGGAAAGACGGAAGAAGGCGGAAGTACCGGCGAGGAGCAAAATCCGGAGGATATCTTAGCTGCCATCGGAGAGCAGGAGATCGGGATCAAGGTAGATTTCTCTATCGTAAATCTTTGTGGTGCCGATATCGGTATGATCTCAACTATCAGCCCTTATACCGATGAGCAGGTTGATATCGGATACCTTGCTGACGGAACTGTTCTTAAGATCACTATGGACTGGCCCGAGGAGGTAAATATCTTTGACCTTGCGGTCTACAATGTAAACGGTGAACTGGTATCCACCTCGGAGGTTGATATTACGGGGGTTACGGAGAGC
This sequence comes from uncultured Lachnospiraceae bacterium, assembly GCA_902790935.1. Lineage (GTDB taxonomy): Bacteria > Bacillota > Clostridia > Lachnospirales > Lachnospiraceae > AC2028. Next base: position 14,343 of record CADATP010000033.1, read on the forward strand.
GTAACAATAACGCTTTCAGGTGAAGGAGACCTTGAGGACGTTAAAGCCGAGGTCAAATAATTTAGACTTATTTTATTGATATTGTCTTCGGATAATGCTATTTTATAAGTGAGGGAATTTTTAAAGAGTAGTAGTAAATAGAAAGAAGTTTTAAAATGGACGGAAATTTTTACAGTAACGGCCAAAATTCAAATTTTTACGGAACGCCGGAGAACCCTATGGGGACTAATGCCGCGTTATCAAGGTGTTCGGTTGTTTTTGGTTTTATTTCCCTCGGCCTGGCTCTGAGCGCTGTATTTTCCGTCTTTGCGATCCCTGTCGGAGCTATAGCTTTGATACTTGCGATGCTTTCTACGCGTAGGGGGAAGAATATCCCCAGGAAAGCTATGAGTGGTATCATCGCCTCCGTGGCAGGCATCTTCCTCGGACTTATTATAGTTGTTTCGTCTTTTGTTACCTTGCTTAAGACGGGAACCTTACAACAGGTAATAAATGACTCTCAGACGATCATCGAGCAAATGTACGGCAACGATGCGCAGGTGAATGCTTATGGTGGGAATTGGTTATAGTTCATACAATCAATATAGCCCCTATGATAAGGCCGAAGAAGCCAAGCTTCGCAATATGCCCTGGAATCGTGATGCGGGACCTAATGACAAGCTAAGTAAGGTACCCCTTGACGAGAAACAGGCTGAAAAGATGCGGGCTAAGGGCCACGCTGATGACCCTAACTGTGAGTGCGAGACTTGCAAGAACCGCAAGTACCAGGACGGCTCCGATGAGATGGTTTCTTTTAAGTCAGCTCAGAGGATTGCTCCTGCCGCGGTAGCCGCAAGAGTTCGCGGACATGAACAGGAACATGTCGTTAATGCTTTCGAGAAAGCTGCCGAGAAGGGCGGAAAGGTTATTCAGGCTTCCGTTACTTTGCATACGGCGGTTTGTCCCGAGTGCGGAAGGACTTACGTATCTGGCGGAACTACTAAGACACAGATCAAGTATTACAACGAAGATAATCCCTATCAGAAATCCTTAAAGAGCGCTGACAGGGCTAAATATACAGGAATGAACGCCGATTATGCGGTGTAAAATTTAAAGGTTTAATCAGTATGGCAAATCATTATCAGCCCTCGGCTGTCCTTAGGGATAATGCCAAGGGCTTTCTAAATGGAAACTATCGGGGTACAACGCTTGTTACTATAACGTTTGCGCTCTTTAACTATTTATCGGGGATGCTGCTTATGAACTTCGATGGCATCGTCGAAAAGATCTTTTATCGGGCGGGGAAGGTATCTGTTGGCGCAGCGCTTACATCCTTTACCATAAGCTACCTTTTAAACGCTGTTTTGGCAGTTTTTGTAGGGGTGTTTACTATCGGCTCGGCGCTTTACTATTTAAAGATTGGAGTCGGCAAGAGACCGGTTCTTTCCGATGTTTTTTCGGGATACAGGGAAAACTTTTCAAGAAATCTCGGGGTGTCCGTTTTTGTTACGCTCCCGACGATCCTGGTTGTTTATCCTTCCTCTCTTTTTGAACAGCTCTACTCCTATACGAAAGATGTAAAGTTCCTTATCGGAGCGCTCGTAAGCTCCGCAGTTGCTTTGGCCGTTGCAGTTTTTGTTGAGGTGAGCATCGGACTTGCGCCTTTTCTTATCGCAGATTTCCCGGAGCTTTCCGCTTCGGAAGCCGTAAAAAGAATATGGAACAAGATGAACGGTCACCGTTTCAGACTGTTTAAATTATATTTAAGCTTTGTACCCTATGTTTTGCTTGCCGTTCTCAGCCTCGGCATAGGATTTCTCTGGGTACAGCCCCTTATTCAGGAGTCGCTTGCACAGTTTTATCTTGATCTTATGAATCCTAAGAAAGTAACAGGGGAGTGGGAAAGGACGGTTTAACACATGGGTGTTGTAAAGCCTTTATATATTTACCCTCTTAATTATGTTTTTCAGGAAATAAAGAATGTTAAAGCCAATGCCACCTATGGATACGAGGCCCTGCTACGTCCCGAGAACGGAATGGACCCAAGGTCTTATATCAATGCCAGGATAGCTATGGGTGGAACTCATCAATTAGAAATAGATTCTTTTTTTAATGCGACCAGGACTTTTGCGGATCTCCATATACCGGGATTCCTTTTTATAAACAGCTTTCCCAATGAGTCCTTTACGGGAGAGGAATCCATCAGTTACATGGAAAGCTTCGGAAAAGACGTGCTTTCAAGGGTTGTTGTGGAGATCGTTGAGTATCCCTTTGTAAGTAAGGAAGCCTGGTTTAATAAGCAAAGATTTATGCTTAAGCATGATATGATGTGCGCCCTTGATGCTTTTGGCGAAGGCCTTAATACTGATGTCAATTCGGTTCTTTTCTACGGACCGGATATCGTAAAGATCTCGAGAGCGATAATACATGACTTTTCCGAGGACCCGCAGAGAGTGGAGTACGTTAAGGCTCTTGTTTCAATGCTTAAAGACAGGGATGTAAAGGTACTTGCGGAGGGGATCGAGAACATAGTCGAGTACGAGATGCTTAAAGAGTACGGTATAGACCTCGCGCAGGGGTATTATATCGGTATGCCGGGAATCCCTGATCCGCCGCCTTTCATCGAGGACGGAGATACAAGAAAGTATACGGACTATTGACAAATGTAAAATATATTATATAATTAGAGTGCGTTAAGAAATTAACGATAAAAGAAAATTCTTCAGGGCGGGGTGCAATTCCCCACTGGCGGTAAAGTCCGCGAGCTGAGAGAGGGTGATCCTATCGATGCCGAGCCGGTGAAATTCCGGAACCAACAGTATAGTCTGGATGAAAGAAGAAACAGATAAGCCGCAAGGCTTTTATTTGCTATCTCGCCCGTAGTTTTACTGCGGGCTTTTTTGATGGTAAAAGATAGTGGTAAAAGAAATAAGTTTTATCTGTCACGGAAGAATTTTCCACACAAAATGCGGGCTTTAGCTTATCCCAAAAGTTAGGGCCGGAAAGTGAGGAAATAATGAAAGAATTTTTGGGGAAAATTGCAACAAATTTTACAAACCTCGGACACACCGTTGCAGAAAACGTAGTCTTTGTGCTTACCTTTATAGGCATCATTGCTGCTTTGTTTTTGATCGCGGTAGCTCTGGAGAAAATTGCTCAGCGAAGACAGGGCGTTAAAGAGAAAATCTTTACAACTCGTAAGATGGCTATGGTCGGTATGTTTTCGGCCCTTGCTACGATTCTTATGCTTATTGAAATCCCGCTCTTTTTTGCTCCTTCATTTTACAAGCTGGACTTTAGCGAACTGCCTATCCTTATCGGAACATTCGCATTTGGACCTGCTGCCGGAGTAATGATGGAGTTTTTAAAGATCGTATTAAAACTTTTTGTGAAGGGCACAAGTACCGCATTTGTAGGAGAGCTTGCAAACTTTGCGGTTGGATGCAGTTTGGTTCTTACCGCATCTGTTATCTACAGCTTCAAAAAGACCAAGAAGGGAGCGCTTGCTGCCTGCCTTATCGGTACCGCAGTTCTTACTGTTTTCGGAACCGCATTCAATGCAGTATACCTTCTTCCTACTTTTGCAAAGATGTACAATATGCCTCTTGAGGGACTCCTTGCAATGGGAAGCGCAGTTAACCCTCTCGTAAAGGAAGGAAGTATTCTTAGCTTCGTGGCAGTTTGTGTTGCTCCTTTAAACCTTATAAAAGGACTTGCAAACTCAATCATCGTACTTCTTGTTTACAAGCCTTTAAGCCCTGTTCTTAAGGGAGAAGTAAAGCGTGCAAAACGTAGAGAAGTAGCTTCTGAAAATGCGTAAAAGCAGTAGATAAATGCTGCTAAAAGAGTAAATCCCAAAATCAGTCCCGGGCGGTTTTATAAGACTGCCCGGGATTGATTTTTTTACTGATTTTTTATATAATAAATTGATTTAATGTATAAAAATGGTTGGACTATGTCCGGCGGTAAATCCAAAGGCCGTAGCAATCTATACGAAAGCGACAGATATGGTAGAAATAGAAGTTAAATTAAGCCCCTCAGATCTATATGATTTCAATCTGAGACATTCCTACAGTTCTCTCTCGGGGATACTGGCTACGGCTGTAGGACTTGTGGGCGTTATCTACGGATTTTATGCAAAGTACTGGATACTGCTTGTTGTAGGAGCGATACTTGTAGTCTATACGCCGATAGTTTTACTTGTTAAGGCGAATCAGACCTTCGCCCTTACTCCGGCGATGAAGAATCCTCTTAAGTTGCGTTTTGACGAAGAAGGGCTTACAATCTCACAGGCTGAAAGCTCCCATACTTATAAATGGGAAGAAGTTGTAAAGGCGGTATCTACCGGAAGAAGTATTATCGTCTATACTACAAAGTACAACGCTACGATAATCCCGAGGTCGCAGGCCGGAGAGGCTCTGCCTCTTGTTATCTCCGAGATTTCGGCCCACCTTGAGCCCAAGAAAAACAAGATCAGGAGCTAGTTATGGCAATAGAAGTTTTTGAGAGTTTTTCCGCTGAGGATACTCGAAGGTTTGCAGCCAGGATGGGAAAGAAAGTTACGCCGGGTACCGTTATAGCTCTTTCCGGAGATTTAGGCGTCGGTAAGACTCTGTTTTCCCAGGGGTTTGCGGAAGGACTCGGAGTTAAGGAACCCACTTCTTCGCCGACCTTTACCATTTTGCAGATTTACGACAGCGGAAGGATGCCTTTTTACCATTTCGATGTATACAGGATCGCCGATCCGGAGGAGATGGATGAGATCGGTTTCGATACTTATATATACGGGGAAGGAGTATCGGTTATAGAGTGGGCGGAGCTTATACCGGAGCTTATTCCGGAGGATGCGGTCCGCATCAAAATAGAAAAAGAACTTGAAAAAGGATTTGATTACAGAAAGATTACCGTTTGTACGGATTGAGTTTGGATATGAATATTATAGGAATTGACAGCTCGGGACTGGTAGCGGGAGTGGCGATATATTCGGATGGAAAGATCATAGCCGAGTATTCCACCAACTTTAAAAAGACGCATTCCCAGACGCTTTTGCCGATGCTTAATGAAATAAAGATGATGACGGGATTTGACTTAGCGGAGGCTGATGCCATCGCAATTTCTTCCGGTCCCGGGTCCTACACGGGGCTTCGAATAGGAAGTGCTACGGCAAAGGGGATAGCCTTTGTTATAGATAAACCTATTGTTGAAGTTCCCACATTAGAGGGACTTGCATATAACCTTTGGGGAGCGGGAGATTTAATATGCCCTCTTATGGACGCCAGAAGGAAACAGGTTTACACAGGGCTTTACGAGTTTAACCCGGAGCTAAGTACAGTCCTTGAGGGATGCGCCGAGAGCCTTGATCTTTTGATCGAAAAGATAAACGAAACAGAGAGGCCCGTTATTTTCCTCGGAGACGGAGTTCCTGTTTATAAAGATTATTTAGAGGAAAACATTAAAGTACCTTACAGATTTGCTCCGGCACACAAGGCTTACCAAAGCGCCGCGAGCATAGCAACCCTGGGAGCGATCTATTACCAAAAAGGAAAGACAGTAAACGCAGACGATCACGCACCTACATACCTTAGAAAGAGTCAGGCCGAAAACGAAGGTCCAAAGAAATTTGAGGTATAAAAATGCAGATTACCATTCGTAAACTTAAAGAATCCGATATCCTCACGCTTGCCCGGATAGAGAGAGAATCCTTCAGCCATCCCTGGTCGGAGGAATCCTTCAGAGAGCTATTGTCAATAGACTACGCAAGGTATCTTGTGGCGGAGGCTGACGGAAAGGTTGTGGGCTCTGCAGGGATGAGAGTGGTTTACGGAGAGGGAGATATCGATAATGTTGTTGTTGACACCGGATATAGAGGAAACGGCATAGCCGGGGCCCTTATATCTGAGCTTATTGCTCTTGGAGAGAGTGAAGGAGTAAAGGAATTTACTCTTGAAGTCAGGGTGAGCAACGCGCCTGCCATCAGGGTATACGAAAAGGCAGGATTTAAGACTGAGGGGGTTAGGCCGGGCTTTTACGAAGACCCGAAAGAAGATGCGCTTATTATGTGGCGCAGAGGTTGATTTTATGTTGGATGTTTGTTTGCTGGGAACCGGTGGAATGATGCCGCTCCCATACAGGTGGCTTACTTCGCTGATGATGAGATACAACGGACACAGTATTCTTATCGATTGCGGAGAGGGAACACAGATAGCAATGAAGGAAAAGGGCTGGAGCCCCAATCCTATAGATATCATATGTTTTACCCATTATCATGCAGACCATATAAGCGGGCTGCCGGGTATGCTCCTTAATATGGGTAATGCCGACAGAACCGAGCCCCTTCTTCTTATAGGTCCCAAGGGCCTTGAAAGGGTTGTGGGCGCTTTAAGAGTTATTGCGCCGGAGCTTCCCTTTGAGCTTCGGTTTATGGAGATCACATCCCCGGAGCAGACCTTTGAATTTGACGGATTTAAGCTTAAGGCCTTTAAGGTAAACCACAGCATGGTCTGTTACGGATATACGATCGAAATAGACAGGTCGGGAAGATTCGACAAGGACAGAGCTGAAAAGCTCGGAATACCTCTTAAGCTTTGGAGCAGGCTCCAAAAGGGGGAGGAGATTACGGAAGATGGCGTAACCTATACTCCGGATATGGTCCTCGGAGAAAAGAGAAAAGGCCTTAAGGTCACCTATTGTACGGACTCAAGACCTACGGACTCTATAAGAGAGGCCGCTAAGGATACAGACCTGCTTATCTTAGAGGGAATGTACGGAGACCCGGAGGAGGCCGAAAAAGCCGTATCAAAGAAGCATATGACTATGCAGGAAGCCTGCGAGATAGCTGGGGAGGCCGGAGCTTCGGAGCTTTGGCTTACACACTACAGCCCGGCGATGAACTGGCCGGACAATTACAAAGACACAGTCAGATCGATCTTTAAGGATGCTCATATAGCAAAGGACGGCTATAGCAAAGAGCTCAATTTTGAAGACTGATATAAAAGGATTTGAGGTAACCCGTTAATGAAACTTAAGCCGCGCGCTACAAGGATTACAATTATAATAGTGCTGATGATAATGGCCGTGGTGGGGTACTATGCCTTTCTTTCGGGCAGAGCGAAGGAGCGGAAAGCTGACGCCAATATGACTGCGGTAGAGGCTGCTCTTTCGAGAAATCTTGATAAAGATTATCCGCCTACTCCCAAGGAGGTTATGAAGTACTACAACGAGATCATGAAATGCTATTACGCCGAAGATACCTCGGAGGATGATCTTGAGGCTCTCGGACTTAAGGCAAGAGGTCTCTTTGATCAAAAACTTCTCGAGGCCAATGAAGTGGGAAGCTATCTGATTTCGCTTAAAGAGGACGTACAAAGCTACAAGGACGCAAAGCGCAAGGTTACCAATGCGGGAGTCGCATCAAGTACCAATGTTGATTATTACACAAGGGACGGATATTCCTTTGCGAGACTCCTTTGTACCTACAATGTTAATGAGAACGGAACCAGCGAGACCCAAAGGATCATTTATCTTTTAAGAAAGGATACGGAAAAGCGCTGGAAAATATACGGATGGGATTTTGAGGCAAATGTCGATCTAAACGGCGACGGAATCCCGGGTGATTGATGATGGACAAAGATGTACTGATTTTGGGAATAGAGAGCTCCTGTGACGAAACAGCCGCTTCGGTTGTAAGGAACGGACGGGAAGTTCTCTCAAATACGATTTATTCGCAGATAGATCTCCACACCCTCTACGGAGGAGTTGTACCGGAGATCGCTTCAAGAAAGCATATAGAGAAAATTAACAGAGTTATAAAAAAGTCTCTTGAAGAGGCCGGAGTAACCTTAAAAGATATAGACGCTATCGCCGTAACCTACGGACCGGGACTTGTGGGAGCTTTACTTGTAGGAGTGTCCGCAGCCAAGGCTATAAGCTTTGCGGGAGATATTCCTCTTGTGGGAGTACATCATATCGAAGGACATATAAGTGCCAATTATATTGACAATCCTGATCTTAAGCCTCCTTTTATGTGCCTTGTGGCTTCGGGAGGACATTCCCATCTTGTGCTGGTAAAGGATTACGGGGAGTACGAGATAATCGCAAGAACGCGTGACGATGCCGCCGGAGAGGCCTTTGACAAGGTGGCGAGAGCCATAGGGCTCGGCTATCCGGGGGGACCGAAGATAGACAAGATCTCAAACGAAGGAAATCCGGACGCTATAGTTTTTCCCAGAGGAAAGGTGGAAGGAAGCGAGTACGATTTCTCCTTCAGCGGACTTAAATCGGCGGTACTTAATTACTTAAACGGCTGCAGGATGAAGGGGGAGGAATTCTCCCAGGCGGATGTGGCCGCATCCTTCCAAAAGGCTGTTGTGGAAGTACTTGTTGAGCATTCCCTAAGAGCGGCAAAGGACTATGGGGTAAAGACTTTTGCCATCGCCGGAGGAGTGGCTTCGAACTCCCATCTTCGAAAGGCTTTTGAAGAGGAATGTGCAAAACGGGGATTTGATTTTGTACATCCTGCTCCGATCTATTGCACGGACAACGCGGCTATGATAGGTGCCGCGGGGTATTATGAATTTGTTAAGGGGTATAGGAGCGCTCTCGACTTAAACGCTGTGCCTAATCTTCAGATAGGCGAGAAGGTCGGAGTGTTCAAAGTGTAAAATGGATATTTTAAATACTAACGATAAAGCACCTGTAAAGCCTCATTGCACCGCAATACTTCTTGCGGGAGGCACGGGAAAGAGAATGGGGTCAAAGACTGCAAAGCAGTACCTTGAGATCAATGAAAAGCCTGTTCTCTGGTATAGTCTTATGGCTATCGAAAAGTCTGATATTATAGACGAGTGCATACTTGTGATCAGACCGGACGATGCGGAGTATGTAAGGGACGAACTTCTCTCCAAGTACTTTTTCACAAAGGTTACAAGGATAGCCGATGCCGGAAGAGAGAGATACGAATCCGTCTGGAGCGCTCTCGTAAGTCTTAAGAATATTAACTGGATGGCTCTGGGAATTGATAAACAGGAGGAGCTTTTATCTGATGAAAATCTCTCTAAAGATCTTCCCACGGATTATGTGTTTATCCACGACGGAGCAAGGCCTTTCCTTACGGAGGAGATCCTGAAGAGAAATTATGAAAAGGTGCTTGAATGCGGAGCCTGTGTTACCGCGGTCAAAAGCAAGGACACCGTTAAGATAGCTAATGAAGAAGGCGAGGTCATAAGCACTCCCGAAAGAAAATCGGTTTGGAGCGTCCAGACACCTCAGACCTTTAAAGCGGATCTTATTTTTGAAAGCTACAGACGCGCTATGTATGACGAGCGCGAGGATCTTACCGATGATGCTATGACGGTGGAGATGTCCGGACTTTCGAAGGTAAGCGTCGTAGAGGGGGATTACGGAAATATCAAGATAACCACTCCGGAGGACCTGACTATAGCGGAGATCTTTTCGAGCTAAAAAGGAACCTCAAAAAGAGGGAACTCTATGATCCATGTATTTATTGTAAATCCTATAGCTTGCGAGATGGGTTATGCCCAAAAGCTCAGAAATACGCTTG
>CADATP010000034.1 GCA_902790935.1 uncultured Lachnospiraceae bacterium
GGCAAGGATCAGTATCTGATAAATGTTTATAAGACCTACGGGAATGATAAAGAGCCAGAGCCTTTTACTCTTGCTCATAATAAGTATCATTAAAACCGCACTCAAATAGAATACTATATGACAGATATAGTATAATGTGAGATAACGCCTAGCGGCGGCTATTCCGCGGCTGTCAAGAAGAAAGAAAGTAACAACATTTGCGGCTGCCAGGGCGGCGGACATCAGCGCGTATCCGATATTTCTTCTTTTGTTTCGAACCCCGAAAACAAAACAGATAACGGCTAGCAGGGCGAAAAGAAGGAAAAACACTCGAAGCATCATATTATTTTATCCTTAACGAATAAGACTTAAAAGGTCTGCATCATACGTGTCTCTAAAAATCTCAGTTGCTCCCGAAGTAGCCTTTTTAAACTCGTACAGATTGGGAGACGTAATATTCATTCCAAGCTCAGAAAGCTTATCTACATACTCTTCCGTCTGACTCTTTATAAGCTCACGGTTCTTTTTCTGTGCCTTTTCGGCAGCGGCTTTAATGATCTCTTTATCGCCCTCCGAAAGCTTACTCCAGATGTCTTCTCTTATAACAAAAAGAAGCACATCATAGCTGTGGTTTGTGATCGCAAGGTTCTTTTGAACCTCATAAAGCTTACTGTTGTAGATAACGGGGATGGGGTTTTCCTGGGCTTCAAAAGTACCGTCCTTTAGAGCGTCGTAAAGCTCGTTAAAAGGAAGCACTTTGGGCTCGGCGCCGAGCATCAGCATCGTCTGCATAACGATCTGGTTCTCGGGAGTACGGATAATAAGCCCGTCCATATCTGAAACGGAATTAATGGGTCCGAACTTCTCTGATGTTGTAATGCATCTGAAGCCGTTGTCGTAATGACCGATAACGCGGATATTGTTTTCGGGGAGCTCACTCTCCGCCTTTTGCTCTACTTCTCCGTCTACGAAGTACCAGGCATCCTCAAAATTGCTAAAAAGAAAAGGAAAAGCGGATATTCCAACATTCGGATCGTAGCTTGAGAAATTTCCCGCGCTGGAAGCCGTAATATCAACCGTTCCGTTTACAATGCCTTTAATAAGGTCGGAATCAGCGCCAAGCTCGCTGTCCGTATAAATGTCAATGGTTATTCTTCCGTCTGTATTTTTTTCAACCTCTTCCTTGAAGAGCTTAGTGGCAATAACTCTGGGATCGGACTCACCCGTAGAAAAGCCTGCCTTAAGATTAACGGTATCAATAACCTTATCCTCCGAAGCACAGGCACAAAGAAGTCCAAAGACGCAAACAGCGCCAAGTGATATAAGAAACTTTTTAAATCTCATGCAGTTCACCTCCGGTAAAATTTCGAGCAGTAAAACATAAAACTAAAAAGTCATATTAATTATATCACAAAGCGCTTATTTGTACAAAAAATTATAAAAATTTTATAAACTAAATGTATTTAAGAAGCTCGGATCTTACTCCGTCAAGGCTGCTTCTTGTAAGGCCGAAATTCATCTCCTTATAAGACCAGGTTGCACGACCTATTCCGTAATGTTCGAAGGCGGCATTGATAGCCTTGTACCATTCGATAACATCCTCAGGCTCGGCAATATCGATAACTCCGTACTCGCCGCAGTAAAGAGCTGTGCCCCTCTCATTCGCGATCCTTACGGGCTCTTCAAATCTCTTTATAAAGTACTCGGCATCAACTTTTTTATCGGGGGATGTCGGAATGTGCATCATCTCAAGTATAGCGGGAGCCTTCTTTTCGATCGTATCCTTCATCTCTCCGAGGGTCATATTGGTACTAACCCTAAGATCTAAGGGAAGCCCCTTAACCCAGTGTGCACCCTGATGCGTAAAGATCATAGGATCGTAGCAGTGGAAATTATAAACGATATTTTCATCAAAAGGAGCCGCAAGATCCTTAAGCGCATCTCCCGAATTGTTCCAGTATCCGCCGAGCAGGATCTTTACCGTAGGTGCTATAGCTCTTATACGCTTTATACACTCTGTGGAAACTCTGTTCCAGGTATCCGAATAAGACTGATCCGTAACCTCGTTTAAAAGCTCAAATACCAGCCTATTTTCATACTTTGAATATCTCTTTGCAAACTCTTCCCAAAGCCTGTAGAATCGCTCCTGGTAATCTTCATTAAAGAAAAATCCCCTCTCTCCTTCCCCGTCATCAAAGGAATAACCAAAGGTTTTGTGAAGATCGAGCACCATATTAAGTCCGTGCTTTCCGCACCAGTTTACAGCTTTGTCGATGTATTTAAAACCGTCCTGTTTATAGTTTCCCTTTTCATCCTCAACAAGGTCGTAATCAACCGGGATCCTGACATGATCCGCGCCCCATGCGGCAACGGTCTCAAAATCCTTCTCGGTAATAAAATTATCGTATCTTTCCTTTGTGTGGTTGCACTGTGAAAGCCAGCCTCCGAGGTCGATTCCCTTAACATATCCTTCCAACTTTTTAACCATAAAAACCTCCGTAAGTAATCGGCAAAGCCGACAAATTTAAGCAAAACTCGTGTTCTTTTGCAAACCATATACTTATTTCATATACGATTTTAATATAGATCTGTTTTGTAAGCATATAACATTCGTTGCCGAAATATCATATAAGTGTTATATTGTTAATATCCCGCGGAAAAAAGGAGAAAACAATGGCTTACAATCGCGAATTCACCGACCAGCTCTTAAAAAGACTCGAAAACAACGAGACCCATATAGATTATAAAAACGAGATACGTTTCTACGACCTTATAGCAGAAGGAAATATCGAAGCCGTAACGCAGATTGCCCTTGCACCGGTAGAGAAAAGTACGTATGAGAACAGGATCTTCGGCCACCTCTCCGACGATCCCATCCGTAATATCAAGTACCATGTTGCCATTTCAACCGCTCTCGTAACAAGATACTGCATTAAAAGCGGCCTCGACCCCGAGGTGGCTTATACTCTGAGCGACGTTTATATCTACAAGATGGACCAGATGTCGGGCGCCGACGATATCATCTCTCTCCACGGTCAGATGCTTATAGACTTTACAAAGCATATGGCAGCTCTCCCCAAGAAAAACGTATACTCTCTCCAGACCGCTCAGGCTATGAACTATGTGGGAAGTCACTATACGGAGGAGATCAACGTGGAATCCGTTGCGGATGAACTAAAAATAAACAGAAGCTATCTCTCGAAACTTTTCAAAAAAAATACCGGCATATCTCTCGGCCACTATATCCGTATCACCAGAGTAAAGGCCGCAGCCAATATGCTGGAATTCTCGGATTATTCAGCCTCGGAGATCGCCGAATATCTGCATTTCTCATCTCAAAGCCATTTTATCAAATGCTTTAAGGAAGAAATGGGATGTACCCCGGCCCAGTACCGAAATACATCCCACCCCTCAATATAGGAAGATGAAAAAGAAATATGTATTCTTTTCGTCGGTTATTATATTTAAAAGAATAATTAAATGATATCACATTTGTTGTTTTTGTATCAAAAATATGTACATCGTTTGATGTCGAATCATATCATTCGACATCTAATCTGTAAACTTTTGACTTAAACACAGTGCCATCCTTTAAATAAACCCTGGGGAGTCTGTCTGTAATTAGACAAACAAATTCATAATTAAATCTTCCGGAAAGATTTCCGATCTCTTCGGCGGTAATGCATTCATCGCCCTGTCTTCCCAAAAGAACAACGCTGTCCCCACACTTTACTTCGGGTAATTCCGATACATCCACCATAAACTGGTCCATGCAGATACGTCCGATGATGGGGCACCTTTTGCCTCTTATAAGTACGCTTCCCTTTCCGGTAAGCATTCTGGGATAACCGTCGCCGTATCCTAATGGAACGGTGGCAACCTTCGTATCCCTAGTAGCCGTATAAAGACCTCCATAGCTTACGCTCTGTCCCTTGTGGAGAGTCTTTATAAATGAAATATGGCTGTGAAGGGACATAACCGCCGTAAGGTCAATATCGCCAACGGTTACTTCGTCCGAGGGCATCATTCCGTACATAGTAATGCCGGCCCTGACCATATCCATATTGGCTTCCTTAAGCTCCAGGATTCCTGCGCTGTTAGAGCAGTGTCTTATGGGAACTCTGTAGCCAAGCTCCTTTTCGATCCTCTCGCAAAAAGCCTTAAAGCAGGAAATCTGCCCCTTTACGTTTGTCTTGTCAAACTCATCAGCCTTAGCAAAATGGGTAAAGATTCCGGAAAGTTCAAGCTCATCTCTTGATAAAACATCCCTTACAAACTCAAGTCCTTCGTCATCCGGGAAGATTCCGATCCTTCCCATACCGGTATCGACTTTTATATGTACCTTAAGCTTCTTTCCTACTTTTCTGCAGGCCTCGCAAAGCCCGTCAAGACTGTCTTTTCTAAATACCGCAGGGCTTATATCATTTTTAACCAGCTCTTCAAAGCTGTAAGGAAAAGTATATCCCAAAACAAGGATGGTCTTTTTAAGTCCGGCAGCGCGCAGCTCTAACGCCTCCTCTGCGGAAGCAACCGCGTAACCTTCCACATAGGGAAGCTTCTCAAGCACCCTGCCTATCTGAACGGCGCCGTGTCCGTATGCGTTTGTCTTTACAACTCCAAGCATCTTTGTCCCGGGATTAAGAGCTTTATGCATCGATTCCATATTGCTCTCAACCGCGTCAAGATTTATAACCGCATATCCTCTTGCAAGGTCAGTAAGTTTTGATGCAAACTGCTCCTCATTAAAAGGGACGCTTTTTATCATGTTTTGATTATTTGATTTATCTTTAAAATTTCCTATATTTTCTATGTCCATAAGGTTAATTCCTTACTTCTGTTCTATTATTTTTTATCTTCGCTCTCGGCTTTCTTTTTCTCAAGCTCAGCCTTTGGGATGGGATGATGTTCCTCAGGATTATACCTTAAGTCAAATACTTCCACAACCTCGGGTCCGAAAATATCATGCATATAAGAGTATATCTGGTGGTTCTTGGCTTCCTTTTCCTGCTTGCGGATAAGGTTCTTTTTAAGCTCGATACGTACTCCCGTAAGCCACTCGTCAAGCTCTTCAATATCGTCGGTATTGTCCTGCATCGTCTCGTAGCAATGCTCCATAGTAAGAAGCATCAGCTTTTTGTTGACATCCGCTATCTGCTTCGGAAGATCTACGATCTCATCCTCGTATTCATCCAGCTTACGGTTACAGTCTTCAACAAGGCGCTTGTTGTCCTGAATCTTTTTCTCGGAATCTGAGTTCCCGCCGGAGGACTCATCCACAAGGGAAACGATCTCTTCCATAAGGCGCTTTTTAAGCTTTTTTATTTCCTTTGTCTCCGAATTAACCTTACCCTGGCGTTTTAAAAGCTCGTTGAGCTCATCCTCAAGAGGCTTGACATTCGCCCTTCCGACCTCGTCAAGAAGCTTGTACCATTTATTATCAAGGGTTAAAACGGGAATATCCCTGCCCACCAGAGAATCTTTAAATGAATTTTCTTTATCTTTCCCCGATCTGTTACCCATAGCGTACCCCTTAAAGCCGATTACTTTTTCTTGGAACCGTTGTAGCGGCTGATGTTATAGGAAAGCTTCATAAGACTGTCAGATAAATGTACGTTTTCGACCTGCACTCCCTTAGGTACATCAAGGTCTACATGCGCAAAGTTCCAGATACCTCTGATCCCGTTTGAAACAAGCATATCAACAAGTCCTACGGCCCCCGTCTTAGGGATGGTAAGAACCGCGATCTCAACGGGATTTTCCTTTAAAAAGCCCTCAAGCTCTTCTATTCTGCGGATTTTTACTCCTCTGACTTCTATTCCTTCGAGCTCCGGATTCATATCGAAGATACCTTTGAAAATAAAGCCCCTTCTCTCGAAATTAAGATAGTTTCCAAGGGCTCTTCCAAGGTTTCCTGCGCCGATGATGATGAAGCTGTGCTCATGGTCAAGGCCAAGGATCTTGCTGATCTCGGTATAGAGATAGTCAACATTGTATCCGTATCCCTGCTGTCCGAAGCCACCGAAATTGTTAAAATCCTGGCGGATCTGGGAAGCGGTAACCCTCATCAGGGCAGAAAGCTCCTGGCTGGAAACACGCTCTACTCCATTTTCTCTAAGATCTCCAAGATAACGTAAATATCTGGGCAGACGGCCGATAACCGCCTGTGAAATTCCTTTATTCTGCAAAATATACAACCTCCAAACGATAGATTGTTACAAAATTACCAATCTATATTTTAGGTAAATCGGAGACTAAAGTCAATGGTGTTGACAAGCCTTAAGGAAAAAAGATAAAATTTATTGGATATGCACTAAAGCTAAACGATTATAAAACTATAAGCGAAAGATTAATCTTTTGGTATAAAGGAATAGATATGTTACTTTCAGTTCAGAATATAAAAGTTGAATTCGTAACCGGTATCGTTTTAAACGATGTCAGTTTCCATATTGAGCGGGGCGAAAAAGCCGCTATCGTAGGCATAAACGGAGCTGGCAAGACCACTCTTCTTCGCGCTATTGTGGGGGAGCTTAATCCCGACAGCGGGCTTTCTGTTTTCGAAAAGGATTCAAGTTTCGGATACCTTGCGCAAAACGCAAATGTCAATACCGAAAACTCCATCTTCGACGAGCTCTTAGAGGTAAAGAGCGACATTATAAATATGGAAAAGCGTCTCAGGGAGTTCGAAGAAAAGATGAGCAGCGTAACAGGGGATGAGTTAAATGCTCTCCTCGAAAAGTACGAATCTCTCTCCCATTCTTTCAAGCTCTTAGGCGGCGAGACCTATATGTCCGAAGTATATGGCGTACTTACGGGTCTCGGCTTTTCGGAAGAGGATTACACCAAAAAGATCGCTACCCTCTCGGGAGGTCAAAAGACAAGAGTCGCTTTAGGTAAGATGCTCCTGCAAAGCCCGGACCTCATAATCCTTGACGAGCCTACAAACCACCTTGACTTATCTTCCATCACATGGCTTGAAACATATCTTAAAAACTACAAAGGTGCTGTACTCATCGTATCCCACGACAGATATTTCCTGGACAAGATAGTGACAAAGGTTATCGAGCTTGAAAACGGAAATGCCCAGGTTTATTCCGGCAACTATTCCGACTACTCCGTAAAAAAGGAACAGCGCCGTATCGCTGAACTTAAAGCCTACCTCAATCAGCAGGCAGATATAAAGCATCAGGAAGCTGTTATCGAAAAGCTAAAGAGCTTTAACAGAGAAAAATCCATAAAGCGTGCCGAGAGCCGTGAAAAGATGCTTGATAAAATAGACCGTCTCGAAAAGCCCGCAACGGTTGACGCGGATATGAAGCTTGTTTTAACGCCTCATCTCCAGAGCGGAAACGATGTATTAACCGTAGAAGGCCTTGCCAAGAGCTACGGCTCCTTAAAGCTTTTTGAAAATGTCAATTTCGAGATAAAGCGCGGTGAGCACGTTGCGATCCTCGGAGATAACGGAACAGGAAAGACTACTCTTCTTAAAATATTAAACGAGCTTGAAACAGCCGACTCCGGCTCCTTTACATTAGGCTCAAAAGTAGAGATCGGCTACTATGACCAGGAGCACCACGTCCTCCATCCGGAGAAAAATCTCTACGAAGAGATTGCGGACGAATACCCCTATCTTACGATCACAGAGATCAGAAACACTCTCGCCGCATTCCTCTTTACGGGAGATGATGTATTTAAGCTTGTTGGGGATTTAAGCGGCGGAGAAAGAGGCCGTCTTTCTCTTGCAAAGCTGATGCTGAGTGACTGTAACTTCCTGATACTCGACGAGCCTACAAACCATCTTGATATCCGATCAAAGGAAATCTTGGAGACTGCCATAAACAGCTACGAGGGTACAGTTCTATATGTTTCCCACGACAGGTACTTTATAAACAAGACTGCCTCAAGGATACTTGAGCTTACAGGAAAGGGATTTGTAAACTTCATCGGCAATTACGATTATTATCTCGAAAAGCATGAGGACGTTATAAAGGCCGCTGCTTCAGTCGGAACTATAAGTCTTGATGCCGGGAAAGAATCTAAGAGCGCCGCAAAAGAAGAAACCGCTTCCGCAACGGACTGGAAGGCACAAAAAGCTCAGGCTGCGGAGCAGCGAAAGAAGGAGAATGCGCTAAAAAAGTGTGAGGAAGAAATCGCGCGGCTCGAAACAGAGCTCGAAGACACGGATACACAGCTTTCAGATACAAGCAACGGAAATAATGTGGCGCTCCTTCAAGAACTTACAAAGAAGCGCGAAGAAATCTCGGGCAAGCTTGAGAAGCTCTACGAGGAGTGGGAAACTCTCGCTGAATAATCATAGTGACGTCACCCGGTTTGTCACATATATTTCAGCACCGCCTCTCGGCTATGACGTCCTCGAAGCAGCGGTACTAAGCTCAAAATTTGCTTACGCAATTTTTCGCTAAGTGCCGGCCTCGGACACATTGCTGAAATATACGATGACAACCCGGGCGCCTGTTTTCGATGAACTATTAGATACACCCACTTCTTTTAAGGTTCAAGCGAAGCAGTAAGTATTATTCATGTCTTCGCCTATCAGAAACTCAAGCCGGAAGATGCATACGCATACCTTCTGAGCACCTAGAAGATGCTTTTAGCGGAGGCGAAATCTGTCCCGAAGTTCTAAGCGAATACGTAAAAAAACGGGCTTCCAATGGAGCCCGTTTTTAGTATGCGCATAGAAATTCGTGGAACATTTCGCCGGAGCGTTATCTTCGCGATGAAGGTAGCGTATGTATCTCGCCGGCGTGGTTTATATAGACAGAAGATATAGCGCCGGCGGTGCTAAAAATTATCATGACAGGCCGGGCGCCGTAACATTACAGCAATGAATCGAAGGTTGCGCGGATGGCTTTGATGAAGTCGAGGGAATTGAGAATCGTAGGATTCTCGCAGGTAGAGATGAGGGATAAAGACTTGGTCATCTTGCCGTCCTCGATAGTCTTGATGCAGGCCTTCTCAAGCTTGTCGGCAAAGGCTGCAAGCTCAGGGATATTGTCAAGCTCTCCTCTCTTTCTGAGGGCTCCGGTCCATGCAAAGATCGTTGCGATGGAATTCGTTGAAGTCTCCTCGCCCTTAAGATACTTGTAGTAATGACGCTGAACTGTTCCGTGTGCAGCCTCGTACTCGTATACGCCCTTGGGTGAAACAAGTACGGAAGTCATCATTGAAAGATCTCCGTAAGCTGTAGCCACCATATCGCTCATAACGTCGCCGTCGTAGTTCTTGCAGGCCCAGATAAATCCACCTTCGCTTCTGATAACTCTGGCAACGGCATCGTCGATAAGAGTGTAGAAATACTCGATTCCAAGCTCTTCAAACTTAGCCTTATAATCCTTCTCATAGATATCAGCAAAGATATCTTTGAAATTATGGTCATACTTCTTGGAGATAGTATCCTTCGTAGCGAACCAGAGATCCTGCTTGGTATCGATAGCGTAATTAAAGCAGCATCTTGCAAAGCTCTCGATGGATTTGTCGGTATTGTGGATACCCTGGATGATTCCGGGCCCCTTGAAGTCATGGATAGTCTCTCTTGTAACGGTTCCGTCGGCTGCGGTAAAGACGATCTCAGCTTTACCTTCTCCGGGAATCTTCATCTCAACATTTTTATATACATCACCATATGCGTGACGCGCCAGAGTAATAGGCTTTGTCCAGTTGCTTACGTAAGGAACGATGCCCTTTACAAGGATGGGCGCACGGAATACGGTTCCGTCAAGGATACTTCTGATAGTGCCGTTGGGGCTCTTCCACATCTCCTTAAGATTGTACTCTGTCATACGAGCCGCATTGGGGGTAATGGTGGCACATTTAACGGCTACGCCATACTTTAATGTAGCATTTGCCGAATCTACCGTTACCTGATCGTTTGTCTCGTTTCTGTGCTCAAGGCCAAGATCGTAATACTCTGTCTTAAGATCGATATAAGGGGTAAGAAGCTCATCCTTGATCATCTTCCAGAGGATTCTTGTCATCTCGTCTCCGTCCATCTCAACGAGGGGTGTGGTCATCTGAATCTTGCTCATTTTTAGTATCCTTTCGCAGGTAGTTATTTATTTTGTAAAACCGCTCTTAATGAGGTTTTCATATGCATTGATGATATGCTCATGCGCAAGCTTTTCCGCAAGGTCGCCGTCACCTTCTCTGATGGCTACCATGATTCCTTCATGCTCAAGATTGGACTTAGGTCCTCTTGCGCTTGAAAGAGTCTTCTTACGGACTCTTATAACGTACTGGTGGAAGTCCTTAAGCTGGTGCTCAAGCATCTTGCTTCCGCTGGCTTCGTACATTATTTCATGAAAACGGTTATCAAGCTCCGCTAACTGCTCGTAGTGTCCCTTCTCGGAATGGAACTTTGCGAGATATACATTCTCTTCCATCTCCTCGAGCTGAGCCGGTGTGATGTGCTCTGTAGCCCATCTTGCGGCAAGACCTTCCAGTCTTGAACGGATCATATAAATATCCTTTACGTCCTTTTCGGAGATACCGGTCACGTAAGCTCCCTTATTGGGAACGATCCTTATAAGTCCCTCAAGCTCAAGCTGACGGAAAGCCTCTCTTACGGGAGTACGGGACACGCCCAATTCCTCACCGATGGCTACTTCTCTGAGTTCTTCACCTTCCTCATATTTTCCGCTGAGAATATCTTCGCGAAGTCTTGAAAATACTCTGCCTCTCAGGGAGTATTTATCTGTTACTTCCTGTTTTAAATCACTGTCACTCATATTTTTCCTCTTTTATAAGTACTTTGACTGCAGATATGTATAATTGTATACAATCGTACATTAAAAGTCAACAAGTACAATTATACCACCATTATAATTATTCTCAATAACAAAAATAGCAGGTTATTGTTTTTAATTGTTTTTTCAGTGGATCGGAACGAGTTTTCCGTGAAGAACGCTTCTGGCATTTTCAAAAACATATGCACAGGTAGAAAGCATTACGTATCTCTCATCTCCGGGAAGGGAAACCTCGCTTGTAAAAGCTGACTTTGACTTAACTCGCCCTAGATAGGAATCCATCTCCTCACAGGGTGAAAGAACCGCTATGTAGGAATCTGAGCCCGCCGCCGTTGTATAGGCGCTGAAGAGTTCGATCATAAAGGTCTCATCCGGGGTATAGAGATACATATAGGGATGCTCCTCGTAATATTCCGCATTTTGCCATTTGGACAGAGAAGCAAACATAGAACCATCCTTCATATGATGGCCGTAGATTATGGTATTAGAATCAACAAAATCGTCTCTGTTGGCGCACTCTACAAAGATAGAGCCCGCCGCAGAGGATTCTTTTTTGTAATTTCTGTGGAGATAATAATCATTATCATCTGCTTTTAAGATCGGGTAATTGATAACAGTATCCGGACAGTAGATCCAGCCGATGATATCGGGATTAAGCTCCTGTAGGCTATCAAAATCAACCTCTATGGAGTCAGGGTATCTGTCTAAGAAGGTCTCCTCTTCCTCTGCAGGCTGCACGGGAGCAGCTATCTCCGATACAGCCTTCTTCGGCTCCTTAACATATTCACTTACGGCCTCTTGATAAGTATCTGCGTCCTTCTTATATCCGATATAGGTGTATACGATATAAGAAGCAGCTCCGACAAATACAAGCAGGGCTACAATAAATACAATTCTGAATATGATTCTCTTCATAAAGGTTCTTAAATCTTTCTTTTATTTATTCTCTGAGCTGTCCTTTTCCTCGGACTCCCGGGTTTTATCCGCTTTTTCGCTCCTAAGATTCGAGCCTACCAGCATCAGCACAAAGCTTGCCGCCAAGATTGCAAAAAGGATGATCTTTCCCTTAAGGCTTGTGAAAAATACAAAGAATCCGCCGAGATAAGGAATCGAGAATCTTACGTATCCAAGTAAGGAGCCGTATCTTACGGGGGTGGGATCAGCCTCTGCATTGGCATCACCTTTGGTTATAAACTCCTCGTCGTTTAACCTGTTCTCAAGTACTCTGTGAGTAACGGTCATACCGTTTTGGTTAAAGACGATGATATCCCCTTCGTAGATCGCTTTGGGATCTTCCTCGGTAACATACACGATGCTGCCGGTCTTTAAAGCAGGCTCCATAGAGCCGCTTTCTACATTGTAGATCTTTATTCCCGCAATACGGGGTGCGGTTACGGGAAGGCATAAAAGGATTATTAATATTATTCCGATGGTTCCTATCACAGAACAAAAGACGGAAATGACTTTCCCGCCTTTTGCCCCGGAACCGTTCTTAGTTCCGTTATTACTCATCTTTTTTATTCTTTAAACTCCTTTTGATAAATAAGAAGTATGCAGCTGCGCCGAGTATTACGGCAATTCCTGCACAGATCACGATCTTTGTCCAAACGGGGATACTGGTAAAGAATGCGGAAGGTGACTCGGTACTAATTCCGAGATCGTCCATAAGACCTCCGAAGATTCCGTTACCATCGGATAAAGCTGCCTCTTCATCACGAATGTCGAGGATTTCAGCAGGGCCCTGGGGCTGCTCTTCTAAGGGTGCATTCTCATCATTGATATCAGCATTTGCTCCGCCTTCTCCGGCTCCGGCACCTGCTCCGCCGCCTCCGCCGGCCTGTCCGCCGTCTCCGGGGATAACATATACGCCGGCATCACCGGTAATTCCTCTATTGATAACGCCAAGATCGGTATATCCGAGATAGTTCTCGGGAAGCTCCGATAAAGGAGTATAAACGAATCTGAAGACGTTGTCCTTAGGATCCTTGAAAAGAGTACCGGTAAGGTTGTATGCCTGAGGAAGGTATCCGTCAATATAGACAAAGGCTATTACAGGTCTGTCACCAACGTTTCCGTGGTGGGTCTCTGTAGGGAGAAGCTGGTTTCCACGGTTGTCGAAGTACTCGATGGTGTAGGTGACAATATCCGCAAGGAGTGCATATCCTACAACATAATCGATATCTCTGTTAACCTGGAAAGAGTTGGTAGAGATGGTATTGTTGTCCATACCGCTCTCTCTGATTCCCTTAACGTAATACTTGCTTCCGTCGGATAAATCTACGGACTTATTATCAAATGTGATTCTGTCTCCGTAAGATAATCCGTCTACGGTTATAACAGACTTTTCTGCGTTCATAGAAACGTTGGGAGAAGTCTGGATTCCATTCTTGTCATAAACTGCAACACCTGCGGAATTGAATGTTCCCTGGGATCCCACGAGGAATCTTACGGTGTACTTGTAGTTCGTGGCTGCCTGTGAAGGTACGTATGAGGAAGCAAGTACGGCAATACCTGCCATAATTCCAAGAAATGCTCTGACAAATCTCTTCATCATGCCTTGCCCCCCTTTCTCTGCTTTCTTCGCTCGGAAACGCCTACGAAGCCAAGTACGATAAGTACTGCTGCGGATACGCCGCCTGCGATAAAGAAAGGTTTAAGATTCGTCTCATCACCGGTCTTTACATATCTGGGATTAACGTTATCCTGAGTGTCTGTTCCGCCGTTATCATCTCTTTCGCCTGCTGTACGAAGCATTACAGCGAAATTCATCTGAAGGTCGGCTAATGTATCCTGATAATCGTTACCCTGGGTCTCACCGTCAAGCTCGATCTTAAGAGTGATCCTTCCGGTCTGTCCCTTATCAAGGGTATCGAGGAAGAAGAAATCCTTTAAAGACTCAGTTGCCTGGTGAAGTCCGACTCCGGCTGCCGATACGCCTTCACCTCCGACGGTTTCGCTGTCAAAGATTGTTGAGACAGCGCCCGTAGGTGAAGTGTATGTAAGCAGATAGGTATATGCACCGCCTTTAGTACCGCTGTTCTTGCTTCTGTCTTCCAGTGAATGGAGGACTTTATTGGTCATATACCAATCTGTGGTTGTGTCGTTTTGGTTGCCGAGGGTCACAGTAAAGATTGCGGTATCGCCGGGCTGCATTCCGGAGATTGAATCTGTCATCTCAGATGATTTGAAGGAACTTTCCATCTTTTCATCTGCGGTAAAATATACATTCCAGGTGTCCTTTCCGTATATGGTATCGGCCATAGCGGAAATAGGAAAGCTTAGGGTAAGGACTATGGAAAGTATTGCAGATATTAGTTTCTTTTTCATTTTTCTGCGCTCCTTTCCTTAGTTTTTAAGAGATAGTGTGCCGTCAGCGGCAATCACGATCTCTCGTCCCCAAACGCTCTTGGCAGCTTTCTCTGCGTTGTGGTTCTGAATAGCATTTACAACAGCTTCAACAACAAAGCTTGTTCCGTCGTACTCATAGGTCGTGGTAAGTGTCTTGTAATGCTTACCGTCCGCATCATATCTGTCTCCGATAGTCTGCGTAACCTTTGTTGCGAGCATATCGTTTATCTTTATGCTCTCGGTAAAGGGAGCCGACGTCTCTCCGGTCTTTAAAAGCTTTGTGTAGTAGAGAACCGTTCTCTCCGGTGTTGAGCTCTCGGTATCGATGATCCAGTCGGTTCCGATATTAACGTATTTAAGCTCTATCAGGTCGGGATCAAGATTTGACAGCTTCACACCGTTTTTGTCAATCCAGTACTTGTAGATTATTACTCTGTTGTAAGTATTGATACTGTTTTCCGGATCCATACCACTGTTTGTGATATTTAAAACTTCGGGATATTCAACCCCAAGCTTTATTTTCTCTCCTTCAGGCACCATATCAACAAGGAGCGCTCCTCTATGCTGGTGCCAAACATAATCGCTGTTTGGAACGTAGTCTCTGTAGGAGATTGGCTTTCCGTTCTCGCTGATGGTAACGCCGATATCGTGCATGCTTACCTGGCTGGTATAATTCTCGGAGTAGTATGTAAGAGCCGCTCTCGTTCCTCCTACGGAAGAAAAGATAAGGAGTCCTGCGCCTACTGCAAATGCTGCTGCGGAGAATGCTTTTGAAGTGATAATCTTTTTAAACTTATTCATTATTTATCACCCTCCTCCTCGTAAGTTACATCCAGCAGCTCGCTCCAGTCTGCGTATGCTGTACCGTCTGTTCTATACTTAACCTTAGTAGACTCGTAGATTACAACTACGTTAAAGCTTTGAGGATCAACGCCTGCGGGGATGTTTGAAATCTTTACATCAATCTCTGCCGTTGACTCACCGGGCTTAATAGGGTCGCTGTAGTAGTAGAAGCCGTCGCTTGCGGGAGTCCATCTCGCATCTCCGATATACTGAAGATTTACAGTCGATCCTGCAAATGCCTTTACTCTGACATATACATCGTCGAGGGAGTCAGCTCTGTTTTTGATGACAACCTTCTTTGTCCAGTCCTCGAATTCCTCGGGGATCTCCTCGTAATGTCCGAGGTGGATCGCATATCCGCCCATTGCCCTTTCGTATGTTGAAAAGTAAGCGAAAGCCGAACCGATGGATGCTGTCATTATCAGTGCCGCACAAGCAGCGGTTAAAATCAAACTCTTCTTTTTCATCTTAGTTTGTCTCCTCTCTGCTGTCCGTATACTTTGACCATGTGTACTTCGGTAATCCGTTCTCGTCGAGAACTACATTTCCGTTGGCATCAAGAACGGGATCGAAGTGGTTCGTGATAGCGCCGCAGTGCTTATCGCGGTGCTCGTAATCATTTACGAAGGTAACGGTTACAAGGTCGTCCGCAAGGATCACAACCTGTTTTGTTTCATCGGATACAAGCTTGTAATTGCATCCCGAATAAACTTCGGTTACAGTTACATCGCATCCTGCGGGAAGCTTATCGATTATAAGCTCTTCTTTTCCTGTCTTAGAGAACCTAAGTGTATATACATTTGAAAATACTGTCTTTATCTCATCCCCAACCTTCTTTTTGGCGTCTACGGAGAAGATGAAGTAGGTATCTTCGCTCTTTTCGTATGTAAGAAGATCCTTGATTATCTTGAGCTTTCCGTATCTGGGCTCCCATGAGGGCTTAAGACTGATCGTAGCGCTGTAGATCCAATCGGTATTGGCTGCAGTGTTGATCTCTCCTGTTACGGGATCCGGAGCCTTTGTGGGAAGGGCAACAACCTCAGGTACAAACTTATAAACGTTTGCATCTCCGTAAGCAACGGTTACGATATCCTTTTGGGTAGTTGTATTGCCGTTTGCATCAGTTACGGTGCTTTCGGTTTCATCGAAGTAATCCGTAACAGCGCTTCCTCTTGCAAGTACAAGATAAAGGCCACCCTTTAATCCGGGAATCTCCTTTCCGGCTTTTTCGGTTGCATCAGGAGTGATGGGCGTCGCAGTCTTTTGGCTATCCTTTACGATGCCGGCTGCTACCTGAGCTATATCGCTCCAAACCTTTGAATCGGTTGTATCCGGAATCTTTACTTTATCCTTGTAAGCATCCGCAACCTTAAAGGTATAGAAATCATACCCGGTCTTTTTCTCTGCATCGGCGATCTTGTAGATGTCAACAACCACATCCGCCTTCGCTACATCCGCAAGAAACTCCTTGTCGGTACTTGAGGTAGCGATGGTCTTCAGGCTGCAGGCATGGTCGAGATCAAGCTTATCAGCCGCGTCGGTAAAGAGCGGTGATAGAAAGCCTCCGCCTATGCATAGGCCCAGTGCAAGCGTGCAAGCTAGTATTCTTTTAATGAATGCACTTTTTGCGCTTCTCCATTTGTTCATGGAAGAATCCTCCTTTAAAAAAGCAAACGCTTTAAAAACTATTTCTTACCTTTTACTTCATCGAGTATTTCATATGTAGATAAATGTCTTTTCTTTTGCGCCGTAAAAATCATATAAACAATAGTCATAATAACAAGTGTCGGTATGATGATAAAAACAGCTACGATATAGTTGGGGACCTTAGAAGCATCGGGCGTAATAAATACAACCAGCTCCTGTTCCTCATTTTCAACTCTGTGGCCTCTTACAAGCATCCTGTGGGTATTGATACCGTAGGGGGTACATGTTACAAGAGTACAATAGTCGTTATCTTTAGATATTGCAAGTTCCGAAGTATCTTCGGGAAGAACGACTTTTATCTGGTCGACTCTGTAGGTTATATTCTCGTTAAGGATCGATATTACAAATGTATCTCCGACAACAAGTTTATCAAGATCTGTAAAAAGCTTAGCGGAAGGAAGTCCTCTGTGTCCCGAGATTATTGAGTGGGTTCCCTTTCCTCCCACGGGAAGTGAAGATCCCGCAAGATGTCCGGCTGCGATCTGAAGGACGGTTTCCTCGGTTCCGTGGTAAATCGGAAGCGATACGTTTATGGAAGGGATTGAAATGTACCCCATAATTCCCGTTCCGGATATATCAAGGAGACTTTCGTACTCCGCATACTCTTCCTCCGAAAGGTCGAAATGCTGGCTGCCCGCTAACCTCTGGTTATAGCTTCTCGCCTGGCCGATCATCCTCGAAATCTCTTCGTTATTAACCGACTCCACCGCCATAACGTAATCCGAAATGGATCTTGAAGCATGCATTGAGTTCCACCAGTCACTAACCGACGGATAAAGCATGACTCCGAGTCCGCCTACAAGCAGTACAGCCAAGGTAGCTGTGATAATGCGGGAAACGATCTTCTTGCTTTTTTTCTTTTTAATTTTACTGTCTCCGCCTGTACTCATAAGCTATCCATTCTTACCGATCTACTGAACTTCGCCGGTTTCCCGTTGCTCACCGCACACCGCGTGAAGGTGTCAGTTATTTGTGCGGTTATCCGAAAAGCTCCGAAGAGCTTCTCGGACATATACAATTATTAATGATTTATTTCATCTTATTTTTGAGGATTATTCCTCTTCTGTTGTTCCCATCTTTCTTCTAACGATGAGAAGAACAACTGCTCCTACAACAAGAACACCGCCTACGATGTAGAAGATTGTGGTACCGATACCACCGGTTGAAGGAAGAACTACACCCTGCTTGTTGATAACTTCAACATTGATGTTACCAAAGTTCTCAGCCTTTTCAGTCTTTCTGGTACGATCTACGGTCTTAAAGAGCTGCCAGTTACCTTCGCTCTTTCCGGCCTTATCGACTGAACCAAGTTTATTACCTCTGGTAAGTTTTAAAACATCATCGCCATTCTCATCCTTTTCAACCTTAGCAGTCATTTCATAAACAGTGAGTGAATTAAGTTCACCGTTTGAGTGATCAGCAACAACTTCGAAATAAATAGGCTCGATTGAGTTGTATCCGGCAGGTGCCTTGGTCTCTTCGATCATATAGATACCATCATCGATACCATTGATCTCGAAGGTAGAAGTTCCGTCGCCCTTAAATTCATTTACCATTCTGAAACCAAAATTTGCGGTCTCATCTTTGTACTGCTTTGAGAATCTGAACTCAGCGCCCTTAAGAGCTGCAGTTCCGTCAGTCTTGTTAATAACAGGCTTGAAAGTAAATACGATTGCGATATCCCAAGGAGTCTTTCCTTTTCCACCCTTATCATTTACGAACTCGATACGGCATTCGTTCTTGTTACCATTAAATCCGTACTCAACTCCTTCACCTGTAAGAGTAGACTCATAGAAGAGGATAAGCTTATCGGTGCTAACAAGATTTAATCCATCAGCCTTAAGGTTTGCGAAAGTAACATTAAATGAATGCTTGTTGTCATCTTTTGTAACATCATAATACTTACTATCAATAACGTTAGTATCTTCAATAGTATTCTTGTAAACCTTTACAGAAGTCTCATCAAAGATAAGACCAACTGACTGCTTATCTGCAAATGTGTATTCATATGACTTATAAGTATCAAAGTCAGCAGGAAGAGTACCTGTTACTCTGAAAGGAACCTTATCGCCGAAATCATAATCAGCGTCCTCGCCCCAATCAGCATCCTTGTAGGTTACTCTTGCATGATCAACTGTGTCGTTAATGTCAAGAACTTCCTTGTTAACAGTGATTTCCGAGCGCTTAGGTACGATTGTAACCTCTCCGTCTTTAACAAAAAGCTGAAGCTGTGCGCGATCAAGATAAACAGCATAATCACCATCAAGCCCCTGGGTCTTGTCAACGATTAAATACCAACCGGTCTCATTGCCTTCAATCTTGTTATTGGTTATAGCTAATCCATTGCCTGTAACAGCCTGATTGATTGCAGCAGCGAGTAATTCAGCGCCGGTGCCTATTGTTGTCGAAGCAGCATAACTCTCGGCGATACCTCTAACATAATCTTCAGCAGTTGCCTTAGCAGGATCTACTGCATTTTTCTTAGCGTCAATAGGAGTTACCATAGATTTGATAACTGCCTGTACTGCATTATTCTCACCATCTGCAGCTGAACCCCATTTTACGTTTACGAGTTTATTATCGGAATAATCACCCTTAACGATCTGGTAAGCTACATAAGTATGTGTAACACTAGCTGCTGACGCAGGGTCATTAGCTCCTGTAGTTGCATTTGCTGTGGTATTTGCAGCGAATGCGGTCATTGAAGCGCCTAAGCACATCATGACTGAAAGAACGATTGAGATAATCTTCTTCTTCATTTTTTGTCTCCTTTTCTCCTAATGAAATAAATCAGTTTATAATCTTTTTCTATATATAAGCAGGGCAACTGAGCCAAGAAGCATTAATGCACCTACTATATAGAACGCTGTGAAGTTTCTTCCTCTTCCGCCTGTTTCGGGAAGCTGGAAGGTTGAGGTTGAACGGTTGTTGATTACGATAGTGCTGTAAGTTCCGTCCTCCTTAAGGTTTGAATCAAGTACGCTGCCGGGGATTATAGTATTATTCTCTCCGTCGGATATAGCTAAATCAACAAGTGAGTAATCTGAAATACTTATCGCTTTCTCCGATACTGTGTAGCTGTACTTTTCAAGGTATGTCTTTCCATCAGCATCTGTTGCCACGTAGTAAGCAGGAAGCTTTGTAACCTTTACTGCCCATTTCTTGGGAGCATTGTTCTCGGTTACGCCGGTTACTTCAAAGGCCTGGTTAACAGCTTTTGCCGATACCTTGTAGCTAAGGGCTCCTACAGTAATCGTACCGATTTCTTTAGCATTTCCATCTTTATCAACTCTACTTAGTCCAACATCGATTGTTACATCAGTAGTGTCGCTTGTCTGTAAAGAATCTGGAGTTCCAAGGTATGTGAACCACTTCTTGTCAATCTCAAGCTCGGTAGGTAAGAGGATGTTCTTTAAGGTAAAGAGAGTAAATACGTTTCCGTCGGTATCTTTCTCTTCCGTACCTCTGCAGATAGGCTCGCCATCTACACCATATCCTAATGAACACTCAAGCTCGGTTACCAGATACTTGTAGTAGGAAATATTACTGTTTTTATCAACTACAACCTTGGGAAGTTCATCAATTCTCATCTTCCATCCGTCAGCCGCAGTAATCTTAAATTCTCCATCCTTGAAGGTCGTTGTATTTCCGGCAATCTTGCAGGATCCGGAATAAGCAACAGGTTTACCGATTTCGTTACCCTGAGCATCAACCTGTATCTGATCAAGTCTAACCTTGATGTATGCTTCCGAATCTTTGTTGGGATCAGGGTTATCAAGGAGAGTCTTTTCTCCGTCTAAGTTAAATCCGAAGAACTGCTTGTCGATTTCGATGTAAGTATTCTCTAAGTTCTTCTTATTAACGAATTCCTGTGTTCCCTGGATGAACCATGAATCATGGCTTCTGCTTACTGCCTCAAATCCAATGGTATCTGCCTCAGTTACGAAGTATACAAACTTCTTTCCGTCAGCTTCATCTTTTGTAAGAAGCTCATCCCATGTGTAGGTCCAGTTGTTAGCTGCGCTAAGTTCAACAGTCTTAAAAGGTTCGAGACCGGTTACATTAGCAACATCTCCCTCCCCACTATTCTTCGACCTATACAGGTAAACTGTAAGTGAATCCGGTAAATCATCTATAAGTTCTACACCCTGATAATCTTCCCATTTCTTGGTTACAGATATCTTTGTATACTTTGGAGTATTGTCAAAGGCTTTCTGGCTATCATCAGTAATCGATACCGCAGATGAGCTTACTCCGACAATATTCTTATTGGCATCATACGTTATATCTGCATCAGACTTGATTTCAAATGTTTCACTGGTTGCCTCGTATTTTGATGATGAAACATTAAAGGTAACTTCTGTTTTAAGGACGAAAAGCTTTGTGTCGTAGATATACTTGTTTGTATCAGTATCTCCGCTTTTATCAACCTCAGTAACCTTGTACCAATGAGTTCCCAAATCGGATTCGTTTTCATAAACAAGATCCTCAAAAACGATATCTTTTCCGGAGTTCTGTGCAGTTTGTATTTCTACCCACTTCTTGTTCTTATACTCTGAAAGAGAGAAAGTAAACTTCTGATTAGGATCAGGAGTAACTCCGGCTACAGTCTTTTGGAAAGTGAGCTCTGTAGCAACGGGAAGTGTCGTTCCGATAAAGAACGATCTGTGGGTTTCACCTTCCGTATATACATTATAAGCTATAATCTGTCCCTGAAGGTTGCCCTGCGCAATGAATGTTGAATCAGGAGCAATAATCACGCCATGCATACGGCCGGGAGCCACTATAGTTTTTCCGTCAGCATTTATAAAGTTCCAAATAACCTTACCATGCTTATGATCGAAAGCTTCACCTGTATCTGCCGCCTTACCGTCAACCCACATTACAGACTCTGCAGGGAGTGTCACTGTTCCCTTATCCGGAACATTCTTGCAATCTATATTAATTACAAGTGTTCCGTTTCCTGAATCTGAAAAACCATCCAGTTTAAGAGGA
Organism: uncultured Lachnospiraceae bacterium; assembly: GCA_902790935.1. Lineage (GTDB taxonomy): Bacteria > Bacillota > Clostridia > Lachnospirales > Lachnospiraceae > AC2028. The sequence goes on from CADATP010000034.1 coordinate 21,633, forward strand.
TTTCCGGCAATCTTCTCCATAAACTCTATAGCATCTAATGTGATGTATCCGGCTCCATTAGCCTCTTCAAGTTTAATAACGTTTTTCCAGTCGTTGCCTCCATAAGTGATGGTTGCTCCGCCATCCTTAGTAAGTGCAAGATCATTGCTAATCTTTTGTATCTTGAGTCTCATTGACTCAAGATCAACAAATCTGTGAACCCCATCTTCTATATAAATAGAACTTGGACTTTCAATAGCAACACCATTAACCTTAATCTGATTGCCATTATCATAAGTTTCGAGTTCAACATCCGGGCCAAAAACAACTACCGAACCTTCTGTGTTTCTTCCCGGTCTTGGGCTTAATACTGCATTTGCATCAATATTTTGAATATATGTTGCCTCATAAGGCCAATTCTTAGTACCGGACTCAGACATCTTCATTAAATTCTTTACACAAAGGTTGCCGCAAACGTCGGTTCCGGTTCCATAGTAATTATTAAATGCAACTATGTGGAAGTAAGCAGCTTCGCCAAGGAAGTTGGAATAGCTTTCGCCCTTGTATGTTCTCAGTTTGCTAAACGTATCAGAAGAAAAACTATTACTTCCATCTATAAGTCCAAGCCAATATTTTCCGTAATAACGATTAACTTCAAACGTCTTTCCACTTTTAAGAATTATAAAAGGGGATAATGAATCCGTCGAAACAGTCGTTGCGCTGTTTTCATCTACTGTCGACTCAAGTGTTTCAACAGTATTATCATCCTTGATGTGAAGAATAGTTACATCATCACCGGCGCTGAAGTTTTCCTTATTGAGACTAATCTTAACATCAACAGGTCCTTCGGGCTCGATTTCTTTCTCGCCCAAATAGAATGAAATATCAATGATTGCTTCTACTTCTGCATCTTCTCCGGCGGTCTGCTTTGTAAGTTCAAGGTCATTGTTGTAAGCTTCGGTATCAGGCTGAACAATGTAAGCTCTAAGCTCCGCCTTCGAAGGGATCTTTGCGCTTGCGCCGTAGGTTGCGGTGATGGTGTAATCGCCGGCAACAGCGGTCTTGGTAACGGTCTTCTCTTCGTATACGAAGCAATCTTCGCCGTGTACGTGCTGTGAAAGCTGGAGCTGTCCGCAGATAAGCTTTCCGTCCTCGTCGTAGCAGTCAGCTGTGTGTACGTGAAGAGCGGGGATGTTACATACAAGCTCTTTTACAACGCGATAACATTCAGCAGTATGTACGTGAGTAGTGTATCCGCCTTCTGCGATATCG
>CADATP010000035.1 GCA_902790935.1 uncultured Lachnospiraceae bacterium
ACATTTACTGTTATTTGGGTTGATCTTTTAAGATCTGTTCTCTGAAATAATTCTTAAAGAATCTTCAGGGTTGCATTGCTGTTCAGTTATCAAGGATCAAGTAGATAATCGGTTGATGATCATCCTGACGGAGAAGGAGGGATTTGAACCCTCGCGCCGCTGTTAACGACCTGCACCCTTTCCAGGGGTGTCTCTTCAACCACTTGAGTACTTCTCCAAATGCTTAAATACAGAAAACTATATTTATTTTTAGGAGAAGCCTTCTCCCTAAGCGGAGAGGGTGGGATTCGAACCCACGCGCCCTTTCGGACAAACGGTTTTCAAGACCGCCTCGTTATGACCGCTTCGATACCTCTCCATACATCTTTTTTAATTGTTCGTCACTCATCAGCGACGTTGTATATAATAACAAACTTACCCCCGAAAAGTCAACAAGAAAATGCAATATTTTTCAAAAAAATTATCGTTCTCTTTTGTATGCCGGAATAACCCTTAATTTATGCAGATTCTGTGCATGCAGTCTGTCGATTTTTTCCTTTATCTTCTCGTCAGGGCATACTCCTGTTTCAATATACTCATCCAGCATCTTATAGGTAAAGCCAAGCTTATCCTCATCGCTCATACCGCTTAAACCGTCAGACGGCGTCTTGTGAACAAGGCTTTTCGGAAGTCCCAGTTCATCACCAATGGCTAATACTTCCTGCACCGTAAAATCAGAGATCGGAGAAAAATCCCCGGCTGCATCTCCGTATTTTGTGCTGTATCCAACGTAGTCCTCGGATCTGTTGCAGGTGTTTGCCACTCTTCCGCCCATAGGAAGTGCAGAGGCAACAGCGTAAAGCATGCTCATTCTGATCCTCGGAGGGATATTTACTTCTGTTTCCTTATTAATAGACAGATCCGGTTTATACGCTCCGTAGGCGCAGGCATTTTCAACGCTTTCAAGTACGGCTGCAACGCCCGCTCCGACATTTACGATTATTGCGGGAATCCCAAGAAAGTCCACAACAAGCTTCGAGTCATCAATATCGGGCTGGATCCCCTGGGGCATAAGAACGCCCACAACCCTCTCCGGCCCAAGTGCTTCCTTTAAAAGGGCCGCTACTACCGTAGAGTCTTTTCCGCCTGATAAACCAACAACTGCCGTAGCTCTCGGCCCGTTTTCCGAAAACCAGTCCCTGATCCATTTTATAATGTTCTCTTTTTCCTTGCGCGCATCAAAGCCTTGCATATCAGAATCCTCAACCATTAGCTAAAAAAATAGTTACATCCAAAAGCGAAAGCAATAGCATTCTAACTCGTCTCGTGCTGCATTCGCCAGTCAATACATCTCTTCAGATACTTGACGTAATCAGGATTCTTACACATTCCCTTTCCGAGATCGTCCGAAATCTTGGCAACATCCTGTCCGTTGCAGGCGGTTGTCTTCATTACAATATTAAGAGGTCCCGCAAATGTATCGTTTGAAATGTATGTTCCGATACCGAAAGCGACCTTTATCCTTCCCTGAAAATAGCTGTTTATTCTGTCGGCTCTTTCAAAATCCAGGCTGTCGCTAAAGAGCAGGGTTTTAGAGGTTGCGTCAATGCCAAGTTTTTTATAATGTGCAAGAATCTTTTCGCCCCATTCAATCGGATCTCCCGAATCATGCCTTACTCCGGAGAAAAGGGTTGCAAACTGCAGATCGAAATCCCTTAAAAAGCAGTCCGTAGTAATAGCATCTGTAAGAGCTGTTCCGTTTTGTACTCCGTACTCCTTTACCCAGTATCTTAAAGCGTATCTGTTGGAGTAGGCGGGGTTATGGGCATGGTCTCCCTGTCCGACACACATTATCCATTCATGAGCCATAGTTCCCACGGGAGTTACCCCAAACTTCTTTGCAAGATAAACATTCGAAGTGCCGACAAATTTAGACTTTCCGAGCTCTGCCCCTGCAAGTTCTTTAACAGCAAGTTCCTGGGCCTCGGCGCAAAGGCGTCTTCTAAGCCCAAACTCACTGAAAGCCGAAATATTGTACTTTCCGCTTGAAAGGGTAGCTATTTTATCGGAGAGCTTACCCCTATAGCTGTCTAAAAGCTCGCCGTAATCGTATTTTGATCTAAAGTATACCTCATTGATAATAGCGAGAGTAGGTATCTCATACATAGAGGTATTGAGCCAGGTTCCGTTTGTCTCAATATTAAGGCCGCAGTCAGCATTCCTGCCTATCACAAAGTCCTCAAACCTTGGATGCCAAAGTCTTAAAAAGTCTATATACGACTTTTTAAACCAGGAAATAGTACCAAGGTAGGAAAGCTCCTCTTCGGTAAAATGCAGGTCACAATAAGCCTTTATCTGACTTTGGATCTCCTCAACCATCTCCTCATCAAAATAAACATCCTCGTTTCTGCACTTGAATGTCCAGGTTGTTTCATACGAGGGGAAATTATGGTAAATTGCCTGACCCATACTGAACTTATAAAGGTCTGTTTCAAGAAGGCTGACTATTATCGGTTGAAACTTCATATCAATTCCTCTTACGACTCGCCTTTTCCATCCTAAGCTTATAGGATAGAGGCGGCCTACGCTATGCTTAAAGGGGTGCCCCGGTTACCTACTGCCTGTCAAAATATGCTTTGCCACCATCCGGTAAGAAATATGTCCTTATATAACCATCGGTTGAGACAACAACAAATTCATTTGTTTCCTCTAAATAATAAACATCATCCCCGTCTTCGGCTTCCGTTTTGTGAAGAGACTCCGGGTTATTAACAACAGCGCTTGCCGCAGCCTCGTACTCTTCCGCCGAGGAAAATCCCATTTCAATCCCGTGCTTTTGAAAATGCTGGTCAAGGAGCTTTGAATTTCTGAAGTAATATGCAGCTTCTGCTGCAGAAGCATCCTCATATGACTCAGGGCTTTCGGCCTCATCCGGCTCTTCAATGTCCCCGGCTTCATAGCTCTCGGTAACGGTGTATTCTTCCGGCGTATATTCAAAAACCTGTTCTTCCACATAATCGGCAAGAAGTCCGCAGCCCGCAAGATTTAAAGTCAGTAAAAGAGCGGCTGCCAAATACAGGCAGCCACGAAGTTTTTCTTTAATCCTCTTCATCTTTTGAAACCTCCTCGGGGAAAGGTTCCCTCACATATTCCTTAAAGCGTTCCTCGCAGGCTCCGAATTCTTTAAAATTCTTTCTGGCCGCAAGCAGCGATACCTTATTTGCTCCGGTCTCTTCCGGATATCTAAGTTGCGAAGGATCGTTCTCCCAAAAGCAGACAGGACAAATCTCAAAATCCGAATCTTCAGGATCTAATGTTTTGCAGCCGCAGCAAGGGCACACCGCATATTCGGCATGCTCCTGCCGCATTTCGTTTTCTTCAGATATTTTATCTTTCATAAATATTCTCCGAAATCGGGAAAGCCTCAAAAACTGTCACTCTTTTCCATCCCAGCAATATGTACAAAGTTTGGAGGGATCGATACCTGTAGCCTCTAACATATCATCAAGGCGGTTGAATCTTAAGGAAGTAAACTTAAGCTCCTTGCAGATTTCCTCCTCCATCCTTGCGTACTTCTCCGACTCGGGATTAGCGTACTCCTGCAAAACTTCCTCTGTTACGTTTCCGTTTTCAAGTCTCTCGATAACTCTTCTCGCGATAAGATCCATCTCCGAATTGGATCTGGAGAAATTAAGATACTTACATCCGTAAAGAAGCGGAGGACATGCGGGACGGATATGTACTTCCTTTGCCCCGTTTTCATAGAGATACTCGGTAGTCTCTCTAAGCTGGGTTCCTCTGACTATAGAGTCATCGATAAGAAGGATGCTTCTGTCTTTGATAAGCTCGTTAACCGCAAGCATCTTCATCTTTGCAATAAGATCGCGCTTACTCTGGATCGTAGGCATAAAGGACCTGGGCCAGGTAGGAGTATACTTAATAAAGGGTCTGGAAAAAGGTATTCCCGACTCGTTTGCATAACCAACGGCATGAGCTGTACCGGAATCGGGAACTCCGGCTACAATGTCCGGCTTAACGTTGTCGCGCTTTGCCATCCTTGCACCGCAGTCGTATCTCATCTGCTCTACATTGACGCCTTCATAAGTACTTGCAGGGTAACCGTAGTAGATCCAAAGGAAAGTACAGATCTTCATATCCTTTCCCGGCTCTGAAAGCGTAATACAGTTTTTATCGGTAAGAACAACTATCTCTCCGGGGCCGAGTTCCTTATAGTCATGGTATCCGAGATTTTTGTATGCGTAGTTCTCAAAGGAAACGCAAAATGCCTCATCCTTTTTACCGATCTGTACCGGTGTTCTTCCCAAGCGGTCTCTTGCGGCATAAATACCTGCCTGGTTTAAAAGGAGAAGGGACATAGATCCGTCCACAACCTCCTGTACGAACTTGATACCTTCTATAAGATTTGCCTTGCTGTTAATAAGCGCAGCAACCAGCTCGGTGGCATTTACCTCTCCGGAGCTCATCTCCTGGAAATGCACATGTCCCTGGTCAAAAAGCATCTGGGTAAGTTCATCAATATTGTTTATCTTACCTACCGTAGAAATGGCGTATGTTCCGTGGTGGGAACGGATGATAAGAGGCTGTGCCTCGTAGTCCGAAATACATCCGATTCCGAACCATCCGCTCATATCATGGATCTCTTTCTCAAATTTTGTTCTGAAAGGTGCATTCTCTATATTGTGGATCGCCCTTTCAAAACCGTCTTTACCGTAGACTGTAATTCCTCCCCTTCTTGTTCCGAGGTGTGAATGGTAATCTATTCCGAAGAAAAGATCGAATACACAATCCTCTTTTGAAGCAACGCCGAAAAATCCGCCCATTTTTAGTAATCCTCTTTCATGTCAAAATATATTAAACATTGATCTCTGCCGTCATACCAAGGTCGTCCCTGTTGGCGTCAAGAATAGGTCTTACAACTTCATTTAAGAAAGTATCAACCTGTCTGGGAGCGCGTCCTACGTACTTTGAAAGGTCCATAGTAGAGCTCTTAAGTTCCTCGAGAGTAAGTCCGAAAGCTGGATCAGCGGCAATAAGCTCAAGAAGATTATTGTCCATACCCTCTTCCTTAACGTTCCTTCCTGCTTCCATTGAAAGGGTTCTGATCTTTTCATGAAGCTCCTGACGGTTACCGCCGTTTTTAACGGCATCCATCATAATGTTCTCTGTAGCCATAAAAGGAAGTTCTGCAAGCATATGCTTCTCGATAACCTTCGGATATACCTTAAGTCCGTCGGTTACATTGAGGCAGAGGTCCAAGATTCCGTCTACAGCAAGGAAGCCTTCGGGAATAGAAAGTCTCTTGTTGGCAGAATCGTCAAGGGTTCTCTCGAACCACTGGGTAGCGGATGTGATAGCGGGATTTAACGCATCGATCATCACATATCTTGAAAGGGATGCGATTCTCTCGCTTCTCATAGGATTTCTCTTATATGCCATAGCGGATGAACCGATCTGGTTTTTCTCGAAGGGCTCCTCGACTTCCTTAAGGTGCTGTAAAAGTCTGATATCATTGCTCATCTTGTGAGCTGAAGCCGCAATACCTGCAAGCACATTGGCAACGCGGGTATCTACCTTACGAGAATAGGTCTGTCCCGAAACAGGATAGCAGCTTTCAAATCCCATCTTCTTAGCGATCATAGGATCGATCTTGTCGATAGTCTCCTGATCTCCGTTAAAGAGCTCAAGGAAGGAAGCCTGAGTTCCGGTAGTTCCCTTTGAGCCTAAAAGCTTCATAGTAGAAAGAACATGATCAAGGTCCTCAAGATCAAGGCAGAATTCCTGTAACCAAAGGGTAGCTCTCTTTCCTACGGTAGTAGGCTGAGCGGGCTGAAAATGTGTAAATGCAAGGGTGGGCTGATTTTTGTACTCATCCGCAAAATCAGCAAGAGTCTTCATTACATTCAAAAGCTTCTTGCGAACAAGCTTAAGAGCCTCAGTCATAATAATGATATCGGTATTGTCTCCGACATAACAAGAAGTAGCTCCCAAGTGGATGATTCCTGCTGCCTTGGGACACTGCTGTCCGTACGCGTACACGTGGCTCATAACATCGTGACGCACTTCTTTCTCTCTGGCTCTTGCCACATCATAATTGATATCATCGGCATGGCTCTTTAACTCATCGATCATTTCCTGTGTGATAACAGGCTTTCCGTCCTTGGATAAGCCGAGTTCCATCTCAGTCTCCGCCAAAGCTATCCAAAGCTTTCTCCATGTGCGGAATTTCATGTCCTGTGAAAAAATAAATTGCATTTCTTTGCTGGCATATCGCTCGGACAGGGGGCTTGTATAAACATCTGTTGCCATTGTAAATCCTCTTTCTAAATACTCAGGTTATTAAAGTTTCTTTCCGGTAAGGCGCTCATAGCCTTCGTGGTAGATGTCGATGGTCTTTTTAACAACATCCTCGGGAAGAGTCCAGTTGTGACCGTCATTTGACTTAAGCCAGTCTCTTGCAAACTGCTTGTCGAATGAAGGCTGTCCGTGTCCGGGCTCGTATCCGTCAGCAGGCCAGAATCTTGAGCTGTCGGGTGTAAGCATCTCGTCTCCGAGTACAATATTACCGTTCTCATCAAGACCAAACTCGAACTTGGTGTCGGCGATGATGATTCCCTTTGTAAGGGCATAATCAGCGCACTTTTTGTAAAGAGCAAGAGTATAATCGCGAAGCTTTGAAGCGTACTCTTCTCCCTTTCCGGGGAATCTCTCCTCAAGGTACTCTACGCTCTGCTCGTAGGAGATATTCTCGTCGTGGTCACCGATCTCAGCCTTGGTTGAAGGTGTGTAGATAGGCTCGGGAAGCTTGTCGGATTCCTTTAATCCCTCGGGAAGAGTAATTCCGCAAACAGTCTGTGTCTTTTGATAGCTTGCCCATCCGCTTCCTGTGATATAGCCTCTTACAATGCACTCTACGGGAAGCATATTAAGCTTTCTGCACATCATGCTTCTGCCCTCGAACTTGGAATTTCTGAATCCCTCGGGCATATCAGCCACATCTACTGAAATCATATGGTTGGGAATGATGTCCTTTGTCATGTCAAACCAGAACTTTGACATCTGTGTAAGAACCTTCCCCTTGTCCGTAACAGTGTTGTTAAGAATAACATCAAAACAACTGATGCGGTCGGTAGCGACGATTATGAGCGTATCGCCGTTATCGTAGATCTCTCTTACTTTTCCTTCTTTAATTGGTTTTACTTCTTTCATTTTTTCGGAATCCTCCATAAATATTTAATAACCTTTGGTTATCGTTAACACATTAAGCTTCTTTGCTGTTAAGAAGTTCTATTATCTCGCCGGCATACTCGGGATAGAGCTTTGCCACTTCTTCTATTTCAAGCTTTGCCTCCTCGGCGAGGTTTTTGTTGTAATCTATCTGTTCTCTGACTCTCTGTCTCCTTATTATCAGCTCGTGCCGGATCTCAACCATTTCTCTCGGATCCAAGAAAGCTCCGGTCTGATATATCCATCTGTCGGGATATTTAACCCGGCAGCTTGAAAGCAGCTCTGTTAAATGCTTCTGGAAATACTCGCTCTGGGCCTGAGCCTCGGTAAACTGGCGTCTTTCCTCTTTCTCAAGCTGATATGCTTTCCAGAGCTTATCAAGCTTCTCTCCGTTTTCAACATGGTACTTCAGATATAAAAACTCGAGCAGCTTACGGTTGTTTATATATCTTATCTTAACAGTATTTTGCAGAGCTATTATCTTGTTTATTTCAGCCTGGGCGTGCTTTAACTCCTTTGTGGCGTCCATATATTTTATGGCCGTAACAGCCGCCGCTATAGCCACAAGAGCCGTTGCGAGGAAATATCCGATAAAAACATTCAGGTCAAGGGCAAACTGGAAAAACACAAGGAGCAGCATACAAAGCACATAGGCTCCGATGAAAATAACCACCATTCCCTTGTAGTTACTCATGCTCTTACTGCTCTCGTTTTTTATAAAGAGTCTTGCCTGGCGCTCGCCGTCCAGTCTTCTTAAGTCCCTTTTAACAGCGACAGCATATTTTTCCGCTTCCCGTATCTTGGCGATGCCCTCTTCAACCTCGGGCTCTCTCTTTTTAAGAGTATAATACTCGATATCGGACATGCGCGGCTTTCGCTCGCGGTACTTTTGAATCTCCGTAGAGTAGGAAGAAAACTGCTTTGCGCATGTCTCAAGCTCGGTCTTTTTTCCGGGCGGTAAGGCTTCTATCTCATCAACATCCGTTAAATAGTCCGTTACAAGCTGATACTCTCCGGCAAGAAGCTCAACCTCTCTGGAGGATTCCTCCATCTGATCGAGGCAGTCCATAAAGTATCTGCTCCTCTCGGCAGGGTCTGAGAAGTTGATTCCTTTCCTTGAAGACAGGCTTTCTTCATCTTCTTTATTATTTTTTGAAAACAGTAAAGCAATTCTTTTAAAAATATTCATACACTCACGTTTTCTCTGTAGCTGTCTTTAAGTCCCTTAAGGATGCGTTCATTCTCATCGTAATATTTATAGGCTTCGTCAGTATCTCTCATATTCCGGCGCATCTTTAACTGCTTTGTCTCGGATAATGCCTCAAAGCTATCGGAAAGAGTCTCAAGGGCTTTTTCAAGCCTTAAGGTGTCATCTCTGTAGGCTGAATGCTCCGCCGCAAAGCCTATATAATCAGTCTCGGAAAGTCCGAGTCTTTTTGCCGCAAGATAAGCAAGAAAATGCTCTCTGTTTCCGTCAAGACGGTTTGCCTCTTCGAAACACTGTGCAGCCCTCTCATACAGCATCAGTCCCGTGTAAGCAACTCCCAGGTTATGGTAGATCCCCGCAAGAACATTTATCCCCGGAAGCATCATAGTGTTATTCTCGCTGACGTATTTCCACTTATCGATAAGAGTCTTGTAACCTCTGACCGCGGATACATATTTTTTCTTCGTAACGAGATAATCGATCTGGCTCTTATGCCTTTCGATTGCCGAAAGACCCGTTCCTTTTTTAAGAGTCTTTCTTACGGAATCGATATAATACATATCCTGGAGTCCCGTGTACTCCATAATAAGACAGACAAAGGTACTGACAGATCCCTGCCTCTGGATGATGGCGTACATCTGGGTCGCGAGTTCGGGAAGGCCGCATTCTTTTTCAACCCATTCCGCTATATTGCGGTTCATAATGGATCTGTCGATAAGCACCGCGTTCTCGCCAAGCAGATAGCAAAGCTCTTCGACGCAGTAAACCGCTATATCGAGGCCCGGAACAATATATGGAGTTTTTGCGTATTTTCCTATGCTAATGGTTACACGCATTTAAAAATCCGTTCCTTTTCCTAGTTTATCGGAATCTCTTCGCGCCATACCTTATGGGTTGAAGGTCTGAACTCTCCGAATCCGAGATCTTCTATCTCTACGATCAAAAGCTTTTCGCTTTCCATATAGAGCTTGCATCGCATCCTTGATATCTTTTGGGAAAAATCATCCAGTGTGATCCTTGCGATGCGATCTCCCGATCCTACAAGAGATCTGATTATAAATTCAATATAATTGCCGTCCTGAATATAAAACTCGAAGGTCTCGCCGGCATCATACCAGCTGACTCCCGCATCAAGTATGGCGTAGTAGGTTTCATCATTCTGGCTTAGAATATTCATACCCACATTTGCGGTAAGCTTATCATTGCCGAGGAAGATGTTCTTTTTTTCTATAGGTTCCCCAAGGTTTCTGTCTATAAGCCCGTAGCAGGCGCCCTTGCTGTATAGGTTGCTTCCCTGGAAAACTCTGTACTTTGAGCAGAGATATTTCTTGGATTCTTTCAACCAAACGTCATTGTAGCCCGATCCGATGAGAAATACGCTGATGGTATCTTCCGCTTCGCAGGCTTCTCTTGCGATATTGGCAAAAGTACGATCGAGCTGTATTAGCTCATAATCCGTATCAGCAGAATTGTCCCTGCTTCCACCGGGCATCGGATAATGCTTTTCGTCAATATATACGACGACAGGTATCGTGCCAAAGTTGGATTCCATACGATAGGCGATGACTTCGTCCTTTTCATACTCCAAGAGAATACTACCGTTTCTCCAAAGTTCATCGGGCTGGTGTGTCATAAAGTGGTAATAACTCTCCATACGGCTTTGGAAATAAATCTTTTCGGTCTTAAGCTTTAAGAGAGATACCGCCTCCTTAAGGACACCGATATTTTCGTATGTAAGATTCTCGGCGGTAAACAGTACACCCGAAACTCTGTCTGAATAAACAGCGGTTACCAGCGACATACACCTTTTTATAAAAAGAGCAAGCAGCGATACCGGCTGATAAGGCACCTGATCCACAAGGATCGGAGCCCCTCTTCTTGCAAGGCTGAGGAGATGGTCGATATAGATACAGTCCTCATCCCGGGAATGTTCAAAAGCTTCCTTTCCAAAGAACCATTGGTTAACTCCCTCTCTCTTGCAAAGAGCTGTCGGGATATTGTAATCCTCTTCCCCCGTAGTAAGGGATACGGTTTCAACATTCTTGCCGTCCTGTGAGAAGCTCAGCTGGCAAAAATTATCGCCTATATTAAATCCGACAAATATTTTATTGTTACCCTTTAGGCTAAAGCCCGGCAACTTGATCATTATTTCAGCTCCTAAACCAGTCTGAATAGTTCGTCATTTAAAAACTTTCGTTTGTTGTACTCTTCATACAGATTGTCAAACTTAGAGTACTCCTTAGTGGTATTGCTGATAAGCATTTCATTTATGAGGCGGTAAAGGCTCTTTCCCTCCGATGAGGGCGTATTGTTACAGGAAACCTGCCCTGTATCGGTAAGAGAAGCTTCTTCGTCTCCTTCCTCTGTGATGTAATACTGCAGAGTCTCGCCAAAGAAAAGAATAAAGTCCTTAAAACAGATACCTCCGCAAACCTCTCTCATAGTCTCGGAGGAATAATCGTAAGCTTCCGTATTGTCATTTACTATAACGTAATGGATCTTAGCACTCTTTCCGTTTTTAATCCGATAGTCGATAATGCTCCTGTCCTGGACCTCGCCCAAGATTTCCTCGCAAAGAGCTTTGTTTTCAGGATTCTTGAAGACTCCGACTCCCAAAAACTTTTTGAAAAAGCCCAGATAAATCTTGTCCTTCATCTCAGTCTTAAGGAAATCCAAAACAAGTTCCTCGGTCTCGTCGTCCATTTCCTGAGGTGATTCTGAATAGTACTTTAAAAGCGCAAGCCTTGACGGGAGCGATACCTCCACGCCGTTTCTGTATAAATACTTGATCCCCTCAAAGAGATTCTCAAGGACGCTGCTTTTTCCACAAAGGTACCAATATGACCCCTGAGCGATTATCGCTCTGGAAATATCGGAGGTAGGATCGAACTTAACGCACTCCTTCGCGATCTCATCCATATCCCGGATATAGAATTCGGTGTACATATGGCGAAGAGCGATCTTTTTATCGATCTCTATAACGGGAAGCTCATACTTTTTAAGAGCGTTCCTTATAAGGATCAGATCCTTGGAGGGTCCGTTGTAGTGCTTCGAAAGATAACCGACGATCAGTGAATCGGCATTGTCCTCTTTAAAGACATATATAGCCGCGGCGAGTATGGATCTTTCGTAGGCCGCCCTGTCACGGACCGCGGTATTACCTTCTATTTCCTTTATCTCTCTGTCGAGGTAGCGCTTAAGGTTGTTCTTTCCCGCAAAATACGGTCCGAACTTCGTAAGCCACTCGATACAGATATCGATATATCCGAATCTGTAAAGATGAGGGAAAAGCCTTCCCATCTGCTCTGCCGTAAGGCCTTCGCTTCCAAGCATCCTGAAGCATCTTGAGAAGGAATTCTCATCATCATGGTTGGAGTAATACTCCATAGCAAGAGTCAGCATATTGCGGCGGATATAAGGTCTTATCCTCTCAGACTCCCCAAGCTGCATAAACCTCGATACATTTCCGGATGTAACGGTTACGGTGTTGTTTCCGCTTCCCACTATATGAAGATTGAGCCTTTCATTGTCCCAGACAAGGCCTGTGATAGTAGAAAGATACTTGGATACAGGCATCAGGTCCTCTTCGGTAAATCTAACGGAATTGATATATCTGTTTCCTTTGGAATCCTCGAATACGATGATATATCCTCTTCCGTAAGCAACTACTGCGCCTTCTCCGTTTTTGAGGTCATAAGCAAAAGGCGACACACAGCCTTTCTGGTATACGTAGGCTTTCTCAAAGTCTTTCCTCTCACATACTACCCATTTGGAAAAGAGTATGTTTGAGATTCCGATAGCCTGCTGCCTGCTTAAAAGATCGGGTCTGTATATATCCGAGTAAATGACAGCCAGATGCTTGCTGATATTTCCCTTTGAAAGCTGGCTGCCCGCGAAAAACTCCATATTGGCGATATTAGCCTCATAAAGCTCTTCATATTTGTCTTTGTGAGTAATTATGTAGTAATAGAAATATGCTAGTTGATCCGAGCCGAGGTTATTTCTGTATCCGAAATACATCAGCACGACAAGCGGAATCTCTTCGTCCGCTTCAAGATCTATTGATTGTATAAAGTATTCAAAAAGGCCCGTAAGCTTGATATCTTTATCGATAGCCTTTCTGTACCAGGTACCTGCAGTTTTGTCAACGCGGTTCGCGTAGATAAGCTGCGCGCAGATTTCCTGTAAAATCTCCGGCTCATCAAATTGCGCATATAAAAGCTCCAGCATATGGATATGCACATAGCTTCCGGTTTTTGTTCTCTGAGAGAAAGCGAGTACCTGCTCGAGGGTTCTGTGGGATACGACTCCGTGCTTTGCCCCGAAATAAACGGTCTGAATAAGAAAACTGTCCATTTTCTTAGCGACCATAGGATTTTCGTTCAGAGTAAGGATACCCTCATAGTATATGGTGGCACTTCTGCTTCCGGTCTCGAATAAATGCTCCAAAAGGTTCCATCTTGTGTAGGAATTGGCATTATAGGTCGTAGGCAGTAAGAGCGCAATAAAACCGACCTGCCAGTTAGAATGTGCTTTCTTGTAGATAGCCTCTACCTTTTTGGCAGCGGTCTTTGTAAATTCCGGGTCCTGGTTAACGATAGAAGCTGTAAGCCAGTGGTAGGCGTAGGCCTCCAGGAGTCTCTCTCCCTTAAGGGAGCCTTCCCTTTCGTCATGTTCTATGATCTCCGCAGCCTGGTCGACAAGCCAGCCCGCTTCGTTGTGCCTTCCTTCAATGCAAAGAAGGCGTGCCTTAAACAGCTTAACGTATACATCATTGATATTTAACGCGGACAGCTGTTCTACGCTCGCTCCCGTTTTATCGAGCCACTCCTTATCGTCCATAAGTCCGAGTCCGTGAAGGATGTAGTCTCTTGTAATAGATTCAAGGATAACGGTTTTGGAACGGGTTCCCTTTTTGGTAATAACTTCCGTTCTCCCCTTTACAACGACGGGGATCTCAAGTCTCGCAAAATTGTTGTAGAGGATAATTCGGCCTTCATGTCTTCCTCTAAGGCATTTCTCGGTAGCGAGGAATATCTTAAGAGTACAAACATTGCCTATAAAATCTCTGTCTGTAAGGACTTCTCTTCTCGTAAAGAGGAAATCTCCCTGGGCCTCGATATTGATATCGGAATAGCTCCATCCGTTACGGAGAATCTCGATTTCTCTTTCTATAAGCTGTTCGGAGTATTCAACTCCGAGTACTGTAGTCTCATATACTTTCTTTTCAAAGAAATACTCAACCTTAGGCTTTTTGCCGGTGCCTAAAAGGAATTCTTCAAGATTCTGGGAATTTCCGGGGTTTGCAGAAAGAGCGAGATACATTCCCATAAAGTACTCGTCACTGCCCGTAAGGATACCCTTAAATTCAGGGGAATAAAAAAGATCGAGAGCCTCATTCCAATTGTCTTTGGCAAGATTAACAAAGCTGAAAAGATTTCTGATCCGGCCGACTGAAGAAGTAAGCTCACCGGGCTCAATTCTGACATCAAAAGGAACGGAGCATTCTCCGTGGTCACTGATAACCGTGAAGAAGCCCTTGATCTCATCTCCGGGCTTGCAAAGATCTCCGTGAAAATGGAAAGATACATTCGCCTCGATACCTGCGATCTCAGGGTTTAGTACCTCCATCCTTAGGTCTGAAGATACAACCGTAGCCTCAGTAACACTTCCGTCGGAGGTAAAGACTCTGAAACTTCCTTCATAATCACAGTCGCAGGAAACTTCAATCTCCACTTTAGCCGGTCTGCAGTTTACAGAGCCGGTATTTTGTATGTAATTTCCATCCAAAACCCTGCTGACAATATCTCGCATCGGATTCCCGCCCATTAAATGTCTATTACGGAATGTTGCAAATTACCGCAACTTAAATTATACCAAAAATAAAAGGTCTAGGCAACGATTGATTGACCAACCGTAGCCCGGACCTTTGGGATTTTTTTGTGTAAAATTTAGAATTATTCGATAACGTGGATCCATCCCTTAGGAGCCTCGAGACGTCCCATCTGGATTCCGGTAAGAGTCTCGTAAAGCTTCTTGGTAACAGGTCCCATCTCATTCATACCGCTGGGAAGGCAGATTTCCTTGCCGTGGTCAACGATCTTTCCTACAGGTGAGATTACTGCAGCTGTACCGCAAAGTCCGGCCTCCGCAAAATCCTTAACCTCATCGAAGTAAATCTCTCTCTCCTCAACATTAAGTCCAAGATACTCCTTAGCGACATATACAAGGCTTCTTCTCGTGATTGAAGGGAGGATACTATTAGACTTGGGAGTGACGACGCTTCCGTCCTTTGTAACAAAGAGGAAGTTAGCTCCGCCGGTTTCTTCAACCTTTGTCCTTGTCTTAGGATCAAGATACATATTCTCATCATATCCTTCGGCATGAGCTGTAACGATGGCATGAAGGCTCATTGCATAGTTAAGTCCGGCCTTGATGTTTCCGGTTCCGCAAGGGGCCGCACGGTCGAAGTCGCTCACCTTGATGGTAAGGGGCTTGGCTCCGCCCTTGAAGTAAGGTCCTACAGGAGTGGTGAAGATCCTGAACATATAATCGTTTGCAGGCTTAACTCCGATAACGGGGTTTATACCCATCATATAAGGTCTGATGTAAAGAGTAGCTCCGCTTCCGTAGGGAGGGACAACATTTTCATTGGCTTTTACGACCTTGGTGACCGCATCAACAAATCTTCCTTCGGGAAGGATGGGCATCTCAAGGCGGGCTGCCGACTGATTAAGTCTCTCGGCATTTAAATCGGGGCGGAACGTAACGATATGTCCGTCCTCGGTCGTATATGCCTTAAGGCCTTCAAATACGGTCTGCGCATACTGGAAAACACCGGCACACTCGTTAAGAGTAATATTAGCATCTGTAACAAGCTCTCCGTCATCCCATTTTCCGTCCTTGTAAACCGAAACATAGCGGTAATCGGTAGGAACATAACCGAATCCAAGGTTACTCCAATCAATGTTCTTCTTTTCCATCAAAGTTTCCTTCTTTCGTAGTCTTTACAACTATCATTCTCCGATAGATTGCATCTTAAGATAGATTATCTTACCTCTTTTAAAAAAAGTCAATAAACCGAATTTAGCCTCTTTACGACTTCTTCCCGGACTTTTTCGCTCTTTCATACTTTACAAAAGAATAAGATAAGTCAAAATATGTTATCTCATCACTGTCAGCAGTCTTTATCCACTCCGGATCTTCGTCCAGATTATTCAGATAAGTATCCGCTTCATATTCGTAATCGATCGCAGTAATATGAGCAGTATCGCAATACGGAAGGAGCTGCTTATATATACTCTCTCCGCCGATGATAAAAACATCCTCGGATTTATAGGTCTTAAGGACTTCCATCAGCTCATCAATCGAATGAACCACCGTAGCGCCTTTAACCCTGAAGTTTTTATCTTTGCTTAAAATAATATTCGTCCGATTGGGCAAAGGCTGCTTTTGAGGAAAAGTATCCAGTGTTTTTCTTCCGAGGACCACAACCTTTCCCGTTGTAAGAAGTCTGAAGGTCTTTTGGTCGTTCGGTATACTTACAAGTAACTCGCCTTTGTTTCCGATGGCCCAGTTTTTATCAACCGCAGCAACAATATTCATGCACTATCTCCATACAAATAAATATCAGGCTTATCTTAGCCCTCCGAAGGTCTCGGCTTTCTTCCGCAGCTTTTTTTCTCGGTGCAAAAGCCCGATACTTCGCACTTAGGCATAAAGTAATTGTCTACAAGATAAGCCCACTCTTCGGAATACTCCCTAAGAGCATTGCAAAGATCCCTCATCAGCTCTCTGTATTCCCAAAAGGCTCTGGTACACATTCTCTGATGTGACATTTCGATAAGGCTTCTTAAGTTTCTCTTATCAACAACCTTTGTTTCCATTCCGAGGGGAAGAAGCATCGCCGCGTCCTCTCTGGGAATACCGCATTCATTCTCAAGTTTGGAGGCTGCGGCGGCTATGGCCTTCATCGTCTCCTCGTAAATCCGTTTAGCCTTTTCATCTCTTTCTACGGTATGGGGCAAAACATATTTAAAGTCCTCATACTTGATATATCTGGTGCTTGCCTGAAGTCTGGTCGGTGCGCCGCCTATATGTGTGTACCACTCCCTTATAACCCTCGCTGAATATCCGTCAAGGATCATCTCAACATTGACGTATTCAAGTACCCTTCCGTGACCGGATACGATACAGTCCAGTCCTCTTTTGTAGTTTTTCTCCGCATCCTCTATATTGGCGCCCCAGCAGACACCTGCGCGCTGCCCCATAAGTGTGATGGGGTTTTTGGTAGTTTCTTCGATTATGATTATCTTTGCCATAGTAATATCCTTATAGTCAGATTTTGTAAAACCTTAGTTTTCCCATTTATCGCACATAGAATTAATCTGGTCTGCGATCTTTCCAAGCTCTTTGTTTGGTCTTCCCTCAAGCTTTTTAATAAGAGCCATAAGCCTCTGGCCTGCGCTGACAAGTCTTGCATATACGCCATTAGCGATAGGCGCTTTCTTCTCGACCTTATGAGGCTCTGCCTCGTAGGTAAAGCGGTTTACCGAAAGATCAAACACCGAGCCGCTGTACGGAGCGTATGCCCGCTGTCCGTATTCTATCTTTAAGGTCTCGGCAAACTGCATCGTAACACTGTCTTCTCCGTGTACGATAAAGACTTTCTTGGGCTTTTCCTCGAAAGCGCTTATCCAGTCGATAAGTCCCTGTTTATCGGCATGTCCCGAAAGTCCCGCAACCTGCTTTATCTGAGCATTTACGCTGATGGTCTCTCCGAAAAGCTTAACCTCCTTGGCCCCCTCTATAATAGCTCGTCCAAGGGTTCCGTTGGCTTGGTATCCCACAAAGAGTATGGTACATTCCTTTCTCCAAAGGTTATGCTTTAAGTGGTGGCGTATACGTCCGGCCTCGCACATACCAGATGCGGAGATGATAACCTTTGGTGTGTCGATAAAGTTGATCTCTCTTGATTCATCGCTTGTGATAGTAAGCTTAAGGCCGCCAAAGGACAGGGGATTTATTCCTTCCTTAACCAGTTCAAGGGCTTCTTCGTCAAAGCACTCGCTCCTGTTTTCCCTAAAGACCTCGGTAGCTTCAACCGCCATCGGGCTGTCAACATAAACAGGGAAATTATCATGTCCTTTTATAAGCTTATTAACCTTTATCTTACGAAGGAAGTACAAAAGCTCCTGTGTCCTTCCGACAGCGAAGGATGGAATAACAACATTTCCTCCCCTGTCAAAGGTCTCCTGGATCACTTTGGCGATCTCTGCCACATAATCCGGCTTTTCCGCTGTATGCAGCCTGTCACCGTAAGTGGATTCCATAACAACAAAGTCCGCTTCGGCAGTAGGCTTCGGATCACGAAGAAGCGGCTGATTCTTGTTTCCTATATCTCCGGAGAAAACTATCTTTTTGGAAGTATCACCTTCGGTTAGCCATACCTCGATGGAGGATGAACCTAAAAGATGACCGATATCCGTAAAGCGTATCTTTACACCGTCGCAGACATCTATTATGGTGTCGTAATGGCAGGGCACAAGTCTTTTTATGGCTCCGTCAGCGTCCTCTAAGGTGTAGAGAGGCTCTATAAGTGCATTCTCATCGCTTCTCTTTGCCTTACGGTTTTTCCATTCCGCTTCCTGCATCTGGATATGTGCGCAGTCCCTGAGCATTATACTGCAAAGGTCGCAGGTGGCGTCCGTTGCAAATATCTGTCCTCTGAAGCCCTTGGCATAAAGAAGAGGAAGCAGTCCCGAATGGTCGACATGCGCATGTGTAAGGAATACATAATCGATCATGGATTCATGGACCGGAAGCGGCGCATTTTCAAATATCTGCGCTCCCTGCTGCATACCGTAGTCAACAAGGATATGCTTGTCTCCCACTTCGAGGTAATGGCAGCTGCCTGTAACCTGATGATCGGCTCCGATAAAAATTAACTTCATAGTTTTCCTCGCTTATTTCATGAATTATTTTCAAAAAAATAAACATAAAAGAATATCAGTCTTTTATGTTTATCATTATATCATATCATCGCTATTTTTTGTATGATAATCTTAGTATGACTACAACATTTTGTAGTTTTTGTAATTATCTGTTCATATTCCAGGAAATACCGTAAAGCGAAAGCATTAATTTGCGCATTTCTTCTTTCATAACCTTGCAAGCCTCGAATTCGGTCTTTACATGGATAAGACCTATCTTCTTTTTGTTGTCGCAAAAGAAGATATCGAATCCGTTGCCGTTTTTCTCGAGGCACACACGTTTATTATGCTTTCCGCCAACCTTATACAGTTTCTTGGGAACAAGATGCTCTTTGAAAAATGAATTAAGCTCTTTAATAGTCATAATCGTTACCTCATCACGTAGTTTTTAAAACTACATCTAGTGTAACACGCCTATTTCCCCTTTTCAAGATGGTTAATGATTTTTTAATAAATAAAAAAGAGGCTATCCCATCAGACAGCCTGCCTTTTCAAAAAAGCAATAAAAAAGAGCGATAGACGGGGCTCGAACCCGCGGTCTCCACCTTGGCAAGGTGGCGCTTTACCAACTAAGCTACTATCGCATCTTGTCCGCCGTTTTCCAACGGACAAGTGCTATTCTACTAAATAAACTTTCTCTTGTCAACAATTATTTTAATTTTTTTTAGAGAAGTTTTTCCAGTTCTGAAATCTGTTCCTTAAGCGCTGATAACTGCTCTTTTATCTGTTCGTTTTTATCGGTATCGCAAGGAGCCTCGGAAGGATTATCTTCCTTGTTTTCAGCGTTCTTCCCACTCTTTCTTTCAGCCTTTTCTTTAGCAAGTTCCATCTGCACCTCGCTGATGGAGTTTACAACAATACCAACCACAACATTCATAATAACGAATGAGCTGATAAGTACAAAAGGCACAAAGTAAACCCAGGCCCAGGGGAAGACGTCCATAACAGGCCTTGAAATTCCCATAGACCAGCTCTCTAAGGTCATAACCTGGAAAAGGGTGTAAAGGCTTTTCCCGATACTTCCGAACCAGTCGGGGAAGCTTACGCCAAAGAGCGTAGTTCCGATAAGTGCAAATATATAGTAGATCAAAAGAAGCAGCGCTCCGCTCCAGCTTATTCCGGGGATTGATTTTCTGATAGCCTCAAAAACGAGTCTTAATTTATCAAGCCTTGAAACAAGCCTGAAGGCTCTTATTCCCTTCAAAGCCTTAAAGGTACGGAATACTCTGAATATACGAAATACTCTGAGTACCTTGAGGAATGCAAGTCCGGAAATAAGGGAGCAAACTACTACGATCAGGTCAAACCAGTTCCAGCCGTCGACAAAAAACTTAAGTCCGTATGCTACGATCTTCAGCAAAAGCTCAGCAATAAAAATACCGAGACAGATATTGTCAAGTACAGTAAGAACGGGACCGATAGCCGAAACGATCCTTTCCGATGTCTGCAGCCCCATTATTACTGAGTTTATCAAAATAACGATAAGGATCGCATTCTGAAATGGGGTGCTCTCCACAAAAGATTTTAGTTTTTTCATGTTCCCATATTGCTCCTATTAGAGAGTAAATCCTGAAGGAAGAGGAATTGTGAACATATAAATAACCGCTACAAGAAGGAATGCTACGGATACGAAGAATACGATCTTGCGGTTAGGGATTCTCTTGAAGATTCCGACAATACCAAGAAGGAAAAGTACAAGGGAATAGATTACGGTTACAAGGCCGAATCTGTCACCGTTTGAATTATCTTCCTGGCCCTGCTCAAGAACCGTCTGTGACTCGTCGAGAACGGCCTGTGCATCAGCATAATAGCTGTCCATAAATCCTTCTTTATCAAAAGGAGAAGCCCACTCTTCCTGTCCAAGAGCCCAATCGATCGCATCAGCAAATTCATCGCTGCAGCTGTCATAGATAAGGATATTGATCTTGTCCTCGATGATCGCAGCCTTTTCGGTATCGCCCTCATTCTCTGCGATAGCGAGCTCTGTCTGATAGTCTACGATGCTGTTCCAGACCATAAGGTCCTGCATATACTGCTGGGAAGCCTCGTTCCACATTGAGTTTCCTTCTGCAGCGATATTATTACTGGTAGTATAATTAGTTGCCTGGTTTCCGCCGTGAAGAGATCCGATCCAGGTAGCCCAAGCTGTGAGAAGGGCTGTGATGCCGAGGAAGATTGCGATGAGCATCTCAAGTCTTTCCTCTGTGAAAAATACTTTCTTGTCCGCCTTAGCCTGTGCGGTGGTTTCTGCATTGTTTGACATAATTAATTACTCTCCTGTATAAATATTCTTTCCAAAATTAAAGATCCATGCCTTCAAGCTCTTTAAGAACTTCATCAATCTGTTGCTCGCAGAGCTTGCTGTTCTTTCCGCCTAAAGATCCGAGGTTACCCCATCCATCGGTTATAAGTCCGATAGCTGCATTTTTAACCACGTTTTCTGTTCCGGCAGCCTCTGCCTTCTGAAGGTTCCACTTTGTACCTCTTTTACCGTTTCCTGCCATAAAAGCGGGAAGAAGCTGAACCTGGTTCTGTCTGTCAACTTCGGGGAAGCAAATGATATTTGTGAATGCATGCTTTACCCACATAGGTTTACCGGGGGTGAACTCATGATCCTTGATTGCTTCGAAGAGTTCCTCAGGGGTATACTCTTTTTTTGTGACAAACTTTTTCATCTTAAATCCAAAAGCCATAATCTCCTCCTGATCATTTGTTTATTAGCGCACTTCGCGCCGTCCAAATATGATTATAAATAAAGTGCAAAATAAAAAAAGTAACCCTATGGCTACCTTTTTATTTTTTTGGTAACCATAGGGTATTTTAACCTCGCCGGAACAGACCGAGCCTTTGTGCTTTTCTTTCAGCCTCAGCTCTGTTAGCCGCTCCAAGCTTCTTGTATATGTTTCTGTTATGCTTCTTTAGTCCGCTGTAGGTTATACCGCAAACCCTGCAGATATCCTCTGTAGTCTCGCCGTCGCAAAGCATCCCCAGTATCTGCATCTCCCGTGCCGTAAAGTCGATCTTTTCCTTAGCAACAAATTTAAGATAATCGGGATACGCCGCGGATACCTTTGCGTTAACATTCAAAACACTTCTAAAGAATTCATCCTGTTTAAGATTAGCGGGCCCGTTTTCTTCAAGCTCCTGTAATATAGGCTGCAGCGCTCTTCCCTCTATCCCGGGAATATTCACAAAATGAAACTCCTTTGCGTACTCAAGCCCCTTAATGGCATGTTCCTTCCAGTGTTCATCCTCCATTCTGTACAGGATGACAGACTTAAGGAATTCATTCTCTATACGCAGGAAGTACCTTTCGTATTTTTCGTAGTAGGCTCCCAAAAGATTTGCCAGCTCTAACGCCTCAAAGTATCTTTCCTCAAGAATAAGGCAACGGATCTTCACCATATAGCGGTATCTGTCTGTTATGCAAAAGCCGGTCCGCTCCGCGGAAAGAGAGGAAAGGAATTCATCAATCCCCTCGTTTTTTCCTTCAAATAAAGACAGCCAGACCTCCATAGCGGTAAGATTGGGGTAAAGCTGCAGAGCCTTTTGAGCGTAGGCTTTTTCCTTGAAGGAATAAAATACTCTTTTTGCGCTTTTATACTGGCCTTCAACAAGATGCTGCCTTACCATTATTCCCACGGCGGCAAACCCCATCTCTATCTTTCCGCCGTGAAGCGCCTCATCATACCCGTTATTGCACTTTAAAAGCACATCGTAAGCAGACAGCGTTCCCTTTTCGAAACCGCTCTCGGCAAGAGCAAGACTAACCAATCCCTTTCCAAACTTTCCAAGAAGAGTTTCTAAGGATTTTCCCATAAATCTTGCGATATGATTATCGTTTTTGGACCACTCACTAAAGTCAAGTCCGCCGTTCATTATCGAAGGGGCGTTTCCGGTAGCGCACATCTCAGGCAAAGCCATCCCCTCATTGCCGATCATCGTTAAAACATTCTTCATAACGGTAAGAATGCCCTTAACGCCTTTGTGCGGCAGTCCGATGTTAAGGTATGCGATTCTGGTCCTTGCCAATCTGCGGCTCTCCTTTGAATTGGAGCCGTCCTTTTCGAACTTAATAAGCTCGTTTCTCCAATACTCGGATTTCTCAGGCTCAAATACAAGATCGCAGAGCATACTCATACCTGCGATCAAGATTGGATCTTTTTTGATCTCTTCTTCCGGAAGAGTAAAATAATACTCCTTGGTATCAAAATAATGTCCCGTTCCGGGATGATCCATAACATTCCTTACAAGAAGCTCTTTTATCTTATCTTCGTCCTGAGCCATCTTGTAATACCTGAGGGCACCGGGCACATCTTTCTTATCCTCATACCAGGCAGCGGCTTTTAAATAGTTTTCTCTGTTTCTTTCCTCGTCCCAGGTAAGGTTCCTTCGCCAGTTCAGATACTCTCTGAATTTATCGCCGATATAGTAATA
>CADATP010000036.1 GCA_902790935.1 uncultured Lachnospiraceae bacterium
TACCATTCACAGATTAAATGAGGATACATAATGAAGCTCACGTTGGTGGGCTTTATTTTTATTTATGAAAAGGTTAGAATTTTCGTATTAAACAAATCGCAGTTTGTAAGGGAGAAGCCAAGATGGGTGACATAATTATTAAAGAAGCACAGCCAGGAGATGCGGAGAAGCTATTCTGCTTTAAGAACAAATAGAATTCATTTGTTTCTTCGGTAAGCTGACGGGGTGGCGCCCATTACTTTAGTAAATGTCCTGTTAAAATAACTGATATTGTTGAATCCCACCAGGGAAGCGATATCGGTTATTTTTTTGTCTGTTGTGCTTAAGAGTTCGCAGGCTTTGATTATACGTATGCGGTTTAAATATTCAAAAGGCGTGGCGCCGGTATAGTCGTGAAAACTGTGGCAGTAGTAGCTTTCGCTGTAACCGGATATTTCCGATAACTGTTTAAGGCTTAAAGGTTCAGCGTAATGCATCTGCATATAGTCCATGCTCCTTAACAGATCTTTTGATAAGGCATTGTCACCGGTTGCAGAGTTTATCTTTGAAAGGTGCAGATTATACAGTTCCTGCCAGCATACAAACAAAAGTCCCTGAATGGTCAGCTCACAGGAAGTAACATCTTTCTTACGGTATCTTAAGATCTCCCGGATCACGGAGAGCAGTTTCTTATTTTTGTTTTCTCCGGACATTGCGGTATAGATGCATTCCGGTCTGTGTAAACCGAGGCCTTCAAAATACGGACTTGAAGCGGACGGAAAGCAGCGTTCCATGGGCTCTGTGGAGAATACGATCGCAGAGTATTTTATGAGCTTTCTGTCACCTTCACATCGAACCGCGTTATGCAGCATACCGGGCGGGATAAATACCGCGTCACCTTCTTTGAGTCTATAGTGACCGGTTTCAACATAAAAATCAACTTTCCCTTTTTCCATTATGAAGAATTCAGCCTCCGGATGACAATGAAGATACAGGGCATTATTAAGATCTGGCTTTATTATCGTATGATGCAGGGAGAAAGGGCTGGAGCCGGTTTTATGTATGATGTTTTCAGTATGTGATGGAATCCTGTTTCTCATAGTTATCATGATACAGAAAAAAGCAAAATAGTGCAAGCTGATAACATAAATATTAAAGTTTTTGTGATGCAACAACAATATAATGTTACCAAAAGTATCCCGGAAGGAGAAAACTTATGAGCATCACTATAGAAAAAGACCGTATCATATTTGAAAGACGTGATGAACTGACTGTATTTGAACCATACGGACCGGACTGTATCCGCTGCCGTTCCACGAAAAACAGCAGACTGTCGGATGAGAACTGGACGCTTCTGCCGGCAAAGGAAGGAGCATGTTTCTCCATAGAGGGTGATGAAAAGAAAGCAGTCCTTAAAAACGGACACATGTCTGTAAGTGTCGATGCAGGCACACCCTGGTACGGCGGGATAATAACCTTTTACCGCGATAATGTTCCCATACTTAAAACAAAGTATGAAGGTGATTATACCTGCAGGAATATCCATACTGAAGGAGATAACTATCAGGTTAAAGCCATATTTGAATCCAATCCGGGAGAGCATTTCTACGGACTGGGCCAGGAGCAGGAGGATTTCTTCGACAGGCAGGGTAGCAGCTGTAACCTGCTGCATTATAATACCAAGTCTGCAGTGCCTGTTGTATATTCTTCTTTAGGTTATGGTTTCTTCTGGAACAATCCCGCGCCGGGAAGATGTGAGACCACAAAGAATCATATCATGTGGGTGGCAGACAGTGCCTATCAGGCGGACTATCTGGTATATGCCGGAGAAACGCCCGCGGATGTAATGAAGATATACTGTGAGCTTACGGGCTATGCACCTGAGTTCCCTGAATGGGCAGCAGGCTTCTGGCAGAGCAGGCTGCGTTATGAATGCCAGGAAGATGTACTTAACGTGGCAAGGGAATATAAGAAGAGAGGAGTTCCCCTGGCTGCCATAGTTATAGATTATTTCCACTGGACTGAGCAGGGCGAGTGGAAATTTGATCCGAAGTACTGGCCTGATCCGGAAGGAATGTGCAGGGAGCTTAAAGAGATGGGAATACAGCTCATAGTCTCAGTCTGGCCCACCATAAATCCTGCAAGTGAGAATTACCGCGAGATGAATGACAGGAACATGCTGGTGCGTACCGAGTGCGGCCAGTACGGAACTTTTGATTTCTACGGCCAGCAGACCTTTATTGATGTGACTAATCCTAAGACACGGTCTTTTGTATGGGATAAGGTTAAGAAGAATTACTATGATAAGGGGATACATAATTTCTGGCTGGATGAGGCAGAGCCGGAGGTCCATCCCCAGCAGTTTTCAAACCTTAAGTTCTATGCAGGAAACGGTGCACAGACGGCCATGCTTTATCCCTATTACTATAGTAAGCTGTTTTATGAAGGATTAAAGGAAGCCGGAGAGGATAAAGTGATAGTACTTACCAGAGCAGCATATCCGGGAAGCCAGAAATTCGGATCTCTTGTATGGAACGGTGACATAGCATCCACATTCTTAAACCTGCGCATGAGCGTGAAGACAGGCCTTTCAATGGCAATGAGCGGCATACCCTGGTGGAACAGTGATATAGGAGGTTTTCATTCCGGGGATACCAGGAGTGAATACTTCCGTGAGCTGATAGTGCGCTGGGCACAGTTCGGAGTGTTCTGCCCTGTAATGAGACTGCATGGTGCCAGGATCCGTACACCGGAGCAGACAGAGCGCTTCCCCGGGATAAAGGAACGTACCGGAGGCGAAAATGAGATATGGAGCTTCGGTGATGAAAACTATGAGATACTGGCTGAACTGGTAAAACTCCGTGAGCGCCTTAAACCCTATATATGCAGGTATATGGATATCGCATCAAAGGAAGGTAAGCCCATAATGCGTCCCATGTTCTTTGACTACTATAAGGATCCCGTATGCTATGAGCTTGAGGACCAGTATATGTTTGGTGAAGATATACTCTTTGCTCCTATCACTGAGCAGGGCTGCATATCAAGGAAAGTATATCTTCCGGAAGGCAGCTGGCAGGACGTGAACAGCAAGGCGATAGTCAAAGGCGGACAGTGGATTGAATGCGAAGCACCGATAGATAAGTTCATCGCTTTCGTAAAAGAAGGCGCGGAAGTAGCGGAAATATTCTAGGAGGGAATATGTTTACACTCAGAGTATTTACAAGAAAACCGACAGGTAAGAATTATCCCGCAGCGCTTGGAAACAGTGTGCATTTTGCGGTATGCAGTGACGGGGAGGAAACAGTCCTTAACCAGGATTACGGTATTTTATTTGCAAAAGCAAAGATAAAGGAAGACAACACTCTGGATGAAAGAGGGATACGTAATCCGCTTGTGGTTAAAAAAGACGACGGGTATGTTATTTATGCCGAAGTGATCGATAAGGAAGGACAGCCGGTTGCGTCAGGAGAAGAAAGTATCGTTGCCTGGAGTACAAAGGATTTCGTTAACTTTGAAGAATGCTCTGCGGATGCTGTTGGTCCTGAGGCTTCTGAAAGCATAGAGCTCCCGGATGAGCTCTTTCCTGCTGTTAGTGAACGCTGGATACCTTTGGAAGTTAAGAGTGTTTCCGTACCCGAAGATGTAAGGGTTGATTCCCTTAAAGAATTAAAGGATATCCGTGTCAGAGTTATCTATTCGGACGGATCGGAGGATCTTAAGCCTGTATACTGGAGCATCGAATCTCTTAGAGATATGGGAAACAGAAGGTACAGGATAACGGGACATATGCAGGCGATAGATACCGGTTTTCCGTTAACAGTGGGACTTGCAGATCCAGTGATCTTCTTATACGAAGGAAAGTGGTACTATATAGCAACGAATGATAACGTAAACGATATAGGTCTATATGTCAGATGTGCGGATACCGTTGACGGATTATTTACAGATGATGTCGAGACAAAGATAATCCTTGATTATGATGAGGAAAGGGGACTCTGTCAGACATTCTGGGCTCCGGAATTCCATGTGATAGGCGGAAGGCTTTATATACTGTTTGCCGTAAGCAATAAAAATTGGGGGCCCCAGTGCCACATGATGCGTCTTAAGAAAGGCGGGAATATAATGTGTGCGGAAGACTGGGAAGATCCCATACGTGTAAAGAGGATGAACGACCACTTCCTTACAGAGGACGGTATCACACTTGATATGACGTATTTTGAATCGGCAGGAAAGGCTTATCTGGCATGGTCGTACCGTTATGGTATCGGAACGCCAAAGGATACGGGATCCATGCTCTATATCGCAACCACGGATCCTGAAAAGCCCTGGGTACTCACATCAGAACCGGTACTTTTATCAAGGCCTTTATACGGCTGGGAAAATCAGTCGGGTACTATCAATAATGAAGGACCTTATGCATTGATATCCGGGGATACGGTATATCTTTCATATTCAGGTGGTGATGCCTGCGGACCGGCTTATGTTGTGGGATATCTTAAGGTAAAAGCCGGTGCGGATCTTCTGGATATCTCTTCCTGGAAAAAGGAGCCTACGGCAGTTCTTCATCTTCAGTCTGTAGAAGGTATACTTGGACCCGGCCACAATTCATTTTTCTATGATATGGACGGCAGGCTGATGATAGCCTATCATGCCCAGGAAAGAGATAAATACAACTGCCGCTGTAGCGCTTTCCACAGGGTACATCTGTCTGCATCGGGCTTTCCTCTTCTTAATGTGGTGGGTGAAAGAGATCTTCCTGCAGAAATGTCAGATGTCGAGATGGAGTTTACGATACTATAAAAAGGTTGTCAAACCGCAGATCCATTCATATATGGGATCCGTTTTTGAAGAAATGTGCCGTTATTATACGTTAGAGAAAGGAATAAAGGGTGCATAGCAAGTTATATTGGAACTGAATTTTTAGGAGACCGATATAAACTTGAGAGCGCTGTGAACCGTGAAATAGATAATCTGCCCGATTATGAAAAGGAAGCCATAAAGAGTACGTATATTACAGATGATAGCCGAGAGACGTTATGGGCGTGCTTGATTAATCTGACGGATTTGATTTACAAAGAGCTGGAAGGTAGTAGTATGCCTATATCTAAGGAAATGCTAGTTGAGTATTATAATGATTTAAAATAAACTAGGAAAATATCTTCCAGTTTTATAGACGATGACAAATCGCGTGATAAAGGGAGTATTGTCGCAATGAAGAAAACAATGCACATTTTAAGTGTCGTGATAATCCTGTTTATAATGTCATTTCTATCCGGGTGCGGAAATTCTGAACCGGTACAGGCTTCGCTTTCCATTCAGGAAACGAGTTGGAGTGAGCAGGGCTCTTCAACATATGATCCGAGAATAATCACTCCTCTTCAAAAGGGAGATGTGGTATATGATGGTCATTTCGTAAAGATCAAAGTAAAATCGGTTAATGAAAGCAGAATTGTTCTCACAATAGAAGGACCTATGGTTGAACCGAACGATGATGGTACGATTAATCTTGATGCCGAACCTATAGAAAAGCTTGAACTCGAATGTGGGCAATCTATTGAGTTGGTATCTACGAGCATGAGTGCCGGTTTCAATTTGGTCATCTCGTATGAACAGAAATGAGATGTAATAGTGGCTTATCTCGGGAGATAAAAAAATATATTGTTTTAGCGCCTAAGGGCGGCTATGAGATTTTAAGAGTCTTGTAGCCGCTTTTTTATTATATGAAAAGGGTATGTCTGAATTAGATATATAGTTTAGTGTTTGTTATCCTTTCTTGAGTGTTTAACTGTTGCGAGCAGTCCGGGTTTGCCAGCCCGGGCTGTTTGCATTTTGCATATTATGAAATTGTTTAGTTACCATTCACAGATTAAATGAGGATACATAATGAAGCTCACGTTGGTGGGCTTTATTTTTATTTATGAAAAGGTTAGAATTTTCGTATTAAACAAATCAAATCGGGGTTTGTTGATAACTAAATGGAGAGAAGGTAACTTACAATGACTATCATATCTTATGATGAAAAATACCTACAGCAGATCATAGACTTGATACTGCACATACAAAACGATGAAGCCAAAATTGATCTTCCGTTATCGGAACAGCCCGATCTGCTTGATATTTACAATAACTATATTAAGGACGGCGGAGGTTTCTGGATAGCGGTTCATAACGATACTGTCATAGGTACTATTGGACTGATGAAAAAGAATGATAGCTGCGGTATCCTCAAAAAATTCTTTGTTAAGCAGGATTATCGTAGCCAAAGGATAGGTTATCGGCTTTATCAGACTTTGCTCACCTACGCTGAAAGTATATCCCTGCGTTATATCATTCTCGATACTCCTTCTGTTGCTGTCAAATCTCACGCTTTTTATGATAAATCTGGATTCAGACGTATCACTAAAGCAGAACTGCCGATAGAGTATCATTATCCTGACAGAGATTCGTTGTTGTATATGATTGATCTGGAGATCAAATAAATGAAGATACTCAAAGCCGAAACGACTGCACTTCGGGCATTTTTGCAATTCAATTCATGGAGCGAAGCGAGAAATCATGGCTTGCCAGATTACGACGGCAAAGCCGTCAATTCATTGTTGGGCTTCGCTCGACAAATTCATGTTTGTTGAAATGAAAGCACTATTTCTAGGCGGAGTTATGCTCCGCCTAAAAGCTCTGC
Organism: uncultured Lachnospiraceae bacterium; assembly: GCA_902790935.1. Lineage (GTDB taxonomy): Bacteria > Bacillota > Clostridia > Lachnospirales > Lachnospiraceae > AC2028. Next base: position 6,659 of record CADATP010000036.1, read on the forward strand.
TATGGTATATGGTTCACCGGAAGTCAGTCTCAAAAGTGCAGTGAATTCATTAACACCATTTCTGGCACAGGTCTCAAGATAAGTTCTGATATCTGCGAAATATGATGCGTATTCAATACTTTGGAACTGCCCGGAGACTTTGTCCTTGACTTCTTTAAAAGATCTGGAAAATTGTCGTTCAAAGCATTAAGCTTATTACCAACAATGTCGTATTTATCAGTGAATGGTTTGATTTCTTTGAGTTTCTCAACTATGCGATATTGCTCAGCAATAGGTGGTAGTGGAAATAAAATATTATGAAGAGCATTTGAAGACAAACCTTGTATGCCAATGCCCTTTCCGCCAATCCAACCAGCACCTTTATATAAGAAAAAGAGATAATAGTAGTATTCTGTGCATACAGTAACATATGCTCTTAATTTATGAATATGATTTTGAATCCTAATATCATAGTCATAATTCCATATGGCTGCTCGTCCAATATCACCACCTTCACAAACGAGTAGATCCCCCTTGGTAGCAGTACACTTATCAATTTCAGACTCCTTGAAAAACATCTGCTTTAGAGAATCTAATTCGAAATGATTCCAGTAAAGATTTGATGTGGTTATATAATCAAGAAGTTTACCTTGCCTATTAGTTTGATTAAGCGCCTTACCAGTGCAATGATCAAAAAGTGTTCCAAGTCTTACCCACTCCCAGCTCTCCGGTATCTCAAACGGCACCTCATCGGCTATAGAAACAGGCTCATTCTTGCCACCTTCTCATAAGGAATATTATGACTCTCTCTATTGAAGATACGCCAATATATTGATAAAAGAGCCTAATTGTGGTAATATATTGATCGCATTTAGGCTTTTTGCATAAGTAAAAAGCAGATGTAAAAAAATGAAGGATACAGGTTTTCGCCGGTTAGATTAAAATTAGCGCGTAATTTGCATATAATTGGCGTAAACCTCTGAAATAAAATACAAGAAAACCCCGTGAATTCGGGCATGGAGGAAATATTATGAAACTAGGAATCGTTGGTCTGCCTAATGTTGGTAAGAGTACACTTTTTAATTCACTTACAAAGGCGGGAGCGCAGGCTGCGAACTTCCCTTTCTGTACTATAGATCCCAATGTGGGGGTTGTTCCGGTTCCGGATGAGAGACTTGAAAAGCTGGGAGAGCTTTACCATACAAAGAAGGTTACCCCCGCTGTTATAGAGTTCGTAGATATTGCCGGACTTGTTAAGGGCGCATCAAAGGGCGAGGGCCTTGGTAACCAGTTCCTTGCAAATATCCGCGAGACAGACGCTATCGTACATGTAGTAAGATGCTTCGAGGATTCAAACGTTATCCACGTTGACGGAAGTGTTGATCCCTTAAGAGATATCGATGTTATCAATCTTGAGCTTATTTTTGCGGATATCGAGGCTTTAGAGAGAAGACTTGCAAAGGTTGTTAAGGCGGCAAGAATGGACAAGACCGCCGCAAAAGAGCAGGCTTTCCTTGAAAAGATGAAGGCTCATCTTGAGGCCGGAAACAGCGCAAGATCCTTTGAGTTTGACGCAGATGACGAAGATGAATCCGGATATATGAAGGAACTTAATCTTCTTACCGCAAAGCCCGTTATATATGCCGCAAACGTTGCGGAGGAGGACCTCGCTGACGACGGCGCTTCCAACGATATGGTTAAAAAGGTTCGCGACTTTGCCGCAAAGGAAGGAAGCGAAGTATTTGTTATCAGCGCAAGAGTTGAAGAGGAGATTTCAGAGCTCGACGATGCGGAGAAGGCTGAATTCCTCGACGCTCTCGGTGTAAAGGAATCCGGTCTCGATAAGCTGATCGCAGCAAGTTACAAGCTTCTTGGACTTATGAGCTTTTTAACCGCCGGTGAGGATGAGTGCCGCGCATGGACAATCAAGATCGGTACCAAGGCTCCTCAGGCAGCAGGCAAGATCCATACAGACTTTGAGCGCGGATTTATTAAGGCGGAAGTCGTAAACTACAAGAACCTTCTTGAACTCGGTTCTCTGGCAGCAGCCCGCGAAAAGGGACTTGTGGGTATTGAGGGTAAGGATTATGTAGTTAAAGACGGCGATGTTATATTGTTCCGCTTTAACGTATAAACGGGGAGAAGAGGAAATTAAACATGAACTCAACAGATATTTCATTTCCTAATTTAGGGATATATCTTTCGAATGTCCCTAAGCAGTTTTATATAGGAAAGTTTTCAATCGCTCTTTATGGAGTGACTTTTGCTATAGGAATCCTTCTCGGACTTATTGTGGCTTCTAAAGTAGCAAAGGAGTATGGCGAGGAAGAGAATAGTTTTTGGGATTTTGCAATCTTTGTTATAATCGGCGGACTTATCGGAGCGAGAATCTACTATGTTATATTCTCCTGGGAATATTACAAGAACGATCTTCTCAGCATCTTCAACCTTCGCCAGGGCGGGATCGCGATATACGGCGGTGTTATCGGTGCTTTCCTTACGGCATTTATCTTCTCGAAGGTCAAGAAGATAAACGGTTTTGTTATGGCCGATGCGGCGATGCCGGCGCTTATCCTTGGACAGGCCATAGGACGATGGGGCAACTTCTTTAACAGAGAGGTTTTTGGACAGTATACAAACAATCTCTTTGCGATGCGTCTTCCTATAGACGCAGTAAGAGCAAGAGATATTTCTGCTGATCTTGCTTCCCATATCGGAGAGGGAGAGAACTTCATACAGGTTCATCCCACTTTCCTTTACGAGAGCGTTTGCAATCTGATCCTTTTTGCACTCCTTCTTATCTTTAGAAAGAAGAGAGCATTTAACGGAGAGGCTTGCCTTTGGTACTTTGCCGGATACGGAATCATCAGATTCATCATCGAAAGAATCCGCACCGACCAGCTTTACCTTATCGGAACTACAATCCCTGTATCCCAAGTAGTTGCAATCGTACTTATAGTAGTAGCAATCGCCGGAGAGATTGTCTTCAGAACCCTTATTAAGAAAGGTAAGCTCCCCAAGATACTCAAAATCGGAGAGAATTCTCCCAAGAAAGTTAAGGCTTAAATGTGGGATTTCATCCCACCGGGAGCCAAAAAGCAGGTGGGATATTAAGACAGTTTAAGGAATGTTAATAATTCATCCCACTCCCAACCACAAGATGTTGGATTTGGGGTCAAAATGATATCAAAATATGGAAATTATTGTGAAAAATAGGCAGTAGCCATCAGGCTGCTGTCTATTTTTTTGTCTATTTTTACCAGAACAAATTATTAAGAAAGATTAAAAAAATTATTGAAAATGCTTGCATATTAGGGTATTTTAATGTAGAATTTTGGTTGTAAGTGGGAAGAAGTGGGATGTTATACCCATAAAGTGGGATAAAACGGAAAGGAGGATGCAAAAGATGGCCGGACTCATCGGAGAATACAATCACACAATCGATGCAAAAGGCCGACTTTCTGTACCTTCTAAATTCCGCAGTGTCCTTGGAGACGGATTTGTTATTTCAAAGGGCATTGACCAGTGCCTGATCATCTATTCCGAAGAGGAATGGAGCGCATTTCAGGCGAAGTTAAACACCCTCCCCACATTTGACGACGATGCAAGAGAAGTTAAGCGTTTCTTCGGTTCCGGTTCAGCTTTCGTAGAGATAGACTCCCACGGTCGAATCCTCGTTCCCTCAAATCTCGCTGAATACGCCGGACTTACAAAGGACGTTACGATCGTCGGAACTACGGACGGTAAAGCTGAGATCTGGGATACGGATAACTGGAACGCCAGAGAAGGCAGGATCAGTCCCAAGGATGCCGTTAAGAACCTTTTTGCTAAAGGAATCTCTATATAAAGAGCGGAGGATAATATGGAATTTAAACATTATTCTGTAATGCTCGAAGAGACTATAGAAGAATTAAAAATCAAGCCTGACGGCATATATATGGACGGAACCTTAGGCGGCGCGGGACATTCAAGCGAGATTGCAAAGAGGCTTACCACAGGTCATCTTTACGGAATAGATCAGGATGCGGCGGCAATAGAAACCGCAACAGAAAGATTAAAGCCCTACAAAGAAAACGTCACTGTTATAAGAAACAACTACTGTAACGCGATTGCAGACCTTGCCGAAAGAGGCATTACAGAGTTTGACGGAATACTCCTTGATCTCGGAGTAAGCTCCTATCAGTTAGATACCGGAGAAAGAGGCTTTTCCTACAGATACGACGCTCCGCTTGATATGAGGATGGACCAGAGGCAGACTCTTACGGCGGCGCAGATAGTAAACGAGTATTCGGAAAACGACTTATACAGAATAATCAGAGACTACGGCGAGGATAAATTCGCCAAGAATATCGCAAAGCACATTGCCCAGGCGCGAAAGACAAAGAGAATAGAAACAACATTTCAGCTTGATGAGATCATACATGCGGCGATACCGGCAAAAATGAGAACCGGCGGTCATCCCGCAAAGCAGACCTTCCAGGCGATCAGGATCGAATGCAACAGCGAACTTAAAGTCCTGGAAAACTCCCTTGATGAAATGATAAAAGCCTTAAGGCCCGGTGGAAGAATCTGCATCATCACCTTCCATTCCCTTGAGGACAGGATAGTAAAAACAGCCTTCAGAAAAAATGAAAACCCTTGCACATGCCCTCCGGAATTTCCCGTTTGCGTTTGTGGCAAGAAATCACTCGGAAAAGTAATAACGAGAAAACCGATAACCCCATCGGAGAAGGAACTGGGGGAGAACACAAGATCCGCAAGCGCAAAGCTTCGGGTGTTTGAGAGAGAGTAGAGAGATCAGAGAAGGAAGAGAAAATGGCAGATTACAGAAACGTCAACAGAGAGTACTATGAGTTTGGTTCGGTAGCGAGAAATTCGGCGGCTCCTGAGAGAAGATATGACCCCGAATTTGAGCGCAAAAGCGCACGAAGACCCAAAAGCAGATCTTTTTCCGTACTTGGTTTTGCAATCGCAGGAATTGCATTTGTGATTTTTGCCATAAGTATGGTAAACTATGTTCAGTTGCAAAGTGAGCTTACAGCTAAGATTAAATCTGTTGCTAACAAGCAGATAGAACTCAACAATCTTAAATCTTACAATGATGAGCATCTTGCGCGCATTACCGGCAGCGTTGACCTCGAGAGTATTGAGAGCATCGCTCGCGGAGAACTTGGGATGACATACGCTTCCGAAGGTCAGGTCATCACATACGAATCCGCCGGTAATGACTATATGCGAAAAGCGGATGGCAATTAATATATGGAATCAGATAAAAACAGATTTAGAAGAAACTCAGATCAGTCGGGTAGGCCGAGGATTTCCTCCGGCCAAAGCAGAGCGACAAAGCTTGTAATATTTTTTGCGATTACTGTTTTGCTTTTGGGAGCTTTGGTTATCCGACTGATTTATATTGTAAAAGTACACGGGACCGAATATCAGAAAGCCGTTCTTCAAAACCAGGCTTATGACTCGGTCGTCTTGCCGTTTAAGAGAGGAGATATCGTTGACAGGAGCGGTACCGTCCTTGCAACGTCGGAGAAGGTGTACAATATGGTCATCGACGCATCCGTTATGCTTACCTACGAGGATGACAGATACTTTGAGCCCACCTTACGAGCACTTGGAGAATGCTTCCCTGCAGATGTGATCGATGTCTCGCAGATCAGATACTATGTTACCAACAACGAAAACAGCAAGTATTACGTTGTGGCAAAAAGGCTTTCCTACTCGGATATCCAGCCCTTCCTCGCTGTGCAGGAGGAGAATGACTTCGTCAGAGGCGTTTATTTCGAGGACGAGTACAAGAGGGTATACCCCAACAAGAATCTTGCATCAACGGTTTTGGGCTTTACAAGAAAGAATTCCAATGCCGAGGGTCAGTACGGACTTGAAGAGTATTATGACAATATCCTTACCGGAACAAACGGGCGCGAGTACGGCTACCAAAACGACGACGATACTCTTGAGAGAACAGTTAAACCCGCTATTGACGGATATACTATCCATACAACAATAGACGCCAATATCCAGAAAATCGTTGAAAAATATCTTAAGGATTTTAACGATACCCATATGAACGCGGTTCGTACCGGAAACGGAGCGGAGAATTTAGGATGTATCATTATGGATGTCAACTCCGGAGAGATACTTGCCATGGCAAACTATCCGGATTACGATCCCAACGATTATAAAAACATTACGCCCCTTATCGGAACCCAGCTTATTGAGGCCTACACAAATCCTGCGGGTTATATAGAGTACGAGACAACGGATACTCCCATTACCCAGGAGCTTATTTACTCTTTAAGCGAGGACCAGTTAAATGTCAATTTCTCGTCTCTTTGGAAGAACTATTGCATTTCAAACACCTACGAGCCGGGATCTACCGCAAAGCCCTTTACCGTAGCGGCTGCCTTAGAGAGCGGCGCTATTACCGGAAACGAGGTTTATACCTGTAACGGATATCTTGAGGTGGGCGGCCATAAGATCAAGTGCCATACCTACGCTTCGGGAGGAGACGGTGCAGTAAGCGTACAGGATTCGATCGCATGGTCCTGCAATGTTGCCCTTATGAAGATCGGACAGGCCATGGGAAAGGAGTCTTTCTCACGCTTCCAGAAGGTGTTTAATTTCGGACTTAAGACAAATATCGACCTTGCCGGAGAATCCCGTACGGCCAGTCTTGTTTACGATGCGAAGGATATGCTGCCTTCAGACCTTGCGACAAATACCTTCGGACAAAACTTTAATGTAACCATGATCCAGATGATCACAGGCTTTTCGGCTTTGATAAACGGTGGTTATTACTACGAGCCCCATATGGTCAGCAAGATCACAAATGCCGGCGGCGCAACCATCGAAAATATCGAGCCCAGAGTATTAAAGCAGGTTATTTCCGAATCTACATCCGAAAAGCTCAGACAGTACACAAGAGCTACAGTAATGGAAGAAGGCGGAGAAAGAAGAACGGGTAAAACCGCAAGACCTGCAGGATATGCCATCGGAGGAAAGACCGGTACCGCCGAGACCCTCCCCCGCGGCAACAAGGAGTATGTTGTATCATTTATGGGATATGCTCCCGCAGACGATCCCCAGATCGCTATTTATGTTGTTGTAGACAGGCCCAATGCCGCAAAGCAGGACGATGCCAAGTTTGCGACCGGAATCGTCAGAAATATCCTTACGGAGGCTCTTCCTTATCTCGGAATTTATATGACTGAGGAGCTTTCCGAAAAGGAAATAAAAGAACTCGAAGAAAAGCAGCTTGAAAACACCTACAGATTCGGTGAGAATTCCGAAAACGGAGAGAGCACCGGAGAGGAAAAGAAAGAAGAGTTTGTAACCGAGGGAACAATAGTGGATCCCACGGGTGAAGCTGCAAATATTTATCCCAAGTGGATGACTTATCCTATAGATCCCGCCACCGGATACCGCGTAAATCCCGACAACGGAGAAAAGTACGACGCATCAACGGGAGAGCTTGTGGAAGACGTAAACGAATCTATGGGCCTTGAAGTACCCGTAAACGGAAATCTTGGAACATCTCAGCGTCAGGATACAAGCGGACACTGATTGGAGAGAAAAATGGCAACTACCGCCGAAAACGTATCGAAATTTACAAGTAAACAATTAAAACGTGTATCAAGGATGGGCTTTGACTGGAATATGGTTCTTATAATCATATTCCTGCTTGGCTTTGGACTTATCATGGTTTATTCGGCAAGTTCCTACAGAGCTGCAAGAGACTACGGTGGGAATGCAACCTACTTCCTTTCCCGTCAGGCCATAGCCGACCTTCTGGGAATCGCCGTTGCGGTCTTTGCCATGTTTATTCCTCTTAAGCTTTTTTCCAAGGGGTGGATTCCGTGGATCATGTATGCTATAGCATTCACCTTGCCTTTACTTACGATTCCCTTCGGTATTTCATCCCACGGTGCATCAAGATGGATCGAGATACCCGGAACGGGATTTAATATCCAGCCTGCCGAGATTTCAAAGGCGGCTATGATCATTTTTATGGCGGTATGGCTTACCGCTCATAAAAACAGTATCAACACCTGGAAGACCTTTGGCATAACTATGGCCCTGCCCCTTCCCGTTTGCGGAGTTATCTATCTCGTAACGGACAACTTAAGTTCTGCGATCATCATATTTGCTATTTCATTTATAATGGTATTTCTGGCCAGCAGAGACTACCTTAAGTTCCTGGCGGTAATAGGAGTTGTGGGCGTTATAGGAATCATCGTCATAGCTTACGTTCAAAACGCAGACATCAGCGAAGACGGATTCAGACTTGCGAGAATCTATTCCTGGCTGCATCCCGAGAATTCTTCGGACTCCAAGGCACACCAGGTCATTCAGTCACTTTACGCTATCGGAAACGGCGGAGTCTGGGGAAGAGGGCTTGGACAGAGCATCCAGAAGATCTCGAACCTTCCCGAGCCTCATAACGATATGATCTTTTCAGTTATCTGCGAAGAACTGGGAATAGTAGGAGCAATCACACTTATTATTATGTATATCCTCCTTTTATCCAGAATATTCTTTATTGCGAGAGATACGAAGGATATGTATTCATTCCTCGTTGTATCAGGCATTATGGCCCATGTTTTCGTACAGGTTGTGATGCATATTGCCGTTACTACAAACTCAATGCCCAACACCGGAGTTTCCCTTCCTTTTATATCCTACGGAGGCTCCTCGGCGCTGTTACTTTTGGCTGAAATGGGGCTTGTACTGGGCGTAAACAGAACTAATCGGACAGAGGTGAGAAAGTGAGAGGGAGAACGCGTCTTATAATCGGTATAGTCGTGGCTCTTGGGCTGGTTGCCGCTGCTTTAGGCGGCGCTTATTACCTGCTTACTTCTTACAGGATCGACCCTGAAAAGATAGTCGTTGAGGGAAATAAGCACTATTCATCAAAAGAGATTTCGGAAATGGTAATGGAAGGACCGCTCGGAGACAATTCCCTTGTCCTTTCGCTTAAATATAAAAACAAAAAGATCACTGACGTTCCCTTTGTTGACAGCATTTCCGTCAGTGTAACGGGACATGATTCCATCCGCATAAGCGTCTTTGAAAAAGCTCTTGCGGGATATGTAAAGTACCTCGACAGATATATTTACTTTGACAAGGACGGATATGTGGTTGAAAGCTCTCAGGTCAAAACTGACGGAATCCCACAGGTGACCGGGATAGCATTCAGCAGCATTGAGATCGGGAAAAAGCTTGGAAGCGGTGATACGGATTATTTCTCCCGTACCCTCGATATCACAAAGCTGATGGATAAATACGACCTTAAAGTGGACAAGATCCAGTTCCATGACGATGGAAAGATAACTCTTTGCTTCGGAAATGTGAGAGTTGCTCTCGGAGACGATTCTGCCCATATTGAAGACAAGGTCATGGACCTGCCATTTTTCCTGGAGAATCTTGTTGGAAAAAGCGGGGTTCTCGATATGGAGGAATACGACGAAACAAGCGGAATTTACGTGTTTAAATCGGACATCGATTAAGCGTGAAACAAGTGTGAAACTTTTTTCAAAATTGTTAAATAAACCATTGCGAAAAGTTGTATTTAATTATATTATTATATATGTGTGTGAAAGTACATTTTGGAGGATACTACAGTGCCTATTGATATTAGAGAGATTGAGCCCGACAGCAAGTGCAGAATTGTTGTCATTGGTGTCGGAGGAGCCGGAAATAATGCAGTAAACAGAATGGTAGACGAGAGTATGGGTGGGGTTGAATTTATCGGTGTAAATACCGATAAACAGGCTTTGGATCTCTGCAAAGCACCCAAGCGTATTCAGATCGGTGCTAAACTTACCGGCGGTCTCGGAGCAGGTTCTAAGCCTGAGATCGGTGAGAAAGCAGCCCAGGAAAGCGAGGAAGATATCCGTGCAGCTCTCCAGGGCGCAGACATGGTTATCGTTACCTGCGGAATGGGTGGCGGAACCGGAACCGGCGCTGCTCCTTTTATAGCTAAGATTTCCAAGGAAATGGACATCCTTACTCTCGCAGTTGTCAGCAAGCCCTTCAACTGGGAAGGAAATGTCCGCAAGAACAACGCAAAGCTCGGCATCGAGAAGTTATCCGAGGGCGTTGATACAATGATCTGTATTCCCAACTATAAGCTGGGTGAGATAATCGGAGATAAGAGAGCACCTATCGAAGAGTCCCTTAAGAAGGCTGACGAGGTTCTTCAGCAGGCTGTTCGCGGTATTACCGATCTTATTACCGAGAATGCACTTATCAATGTTGACTTTGCAGATATCAAGACCGCTATGAAGGACCATGGCGTAGCTCATATCGGTATCGGTATCGCTTCCGGAGACAACAGAGCAGAAGAGGCTGTTAAGCTTGCTATCGAGAGCCCTCTTCTTGAGACAAGGATTGAATCCGCTACTGATGCTATCGTATGTGTCGGCGGTGATATTACTCTTTATGACCTTGAGGTTGCATCTACCTACGTACAGTCTCTTACAGGAGAGAATCTTAACCTTATACCCGGTGCGATTCCCAACCCTGAGCTTTCGGATACCTGCGTAGTTACTGTTATTGCAACCGGTCTTGAGGCAGTACCTATGGACAACACCGGAATTAACCGTGTTCCCGTTGTCAACAAGCCCAGATTCGTCGGATCAGCCCAGACTATGTCATCTATGAACCTTCGTCCCCAGATGACTTCAAACTTAAGTCAGGCGCAGGCGGCTCTTAACCAGAGACCCCCTGTTTCCGCAAATACAGGTACAATACCTCAGGTTCGTCCCAGTGTTCAGCCTACAGAGATCAAGATTCCCGATTTCCTGAACAGAAACAAGGACAAGTAAATTTAAAGTTAAGGCCTGCCTGAAAAGGCAGGCTTTTATTCTTTTTAAGAAAACGCTCCGCAGGGATGCGTATTTAGTTACGGAGATAAACAATGGTTAGAGCAGAAGAAATCCTTTCAATGGAATATTTGAAGAAAACCGAGTTTACCGGATCTACTGAAGGAATGCGCTACAGACTTGAAAAAAAGGAAAGCAAGATGACCTCCGACTCGGGGGAGGAGATTACCGTAAAGAACCTTCTTTGTACTATCTGGCCTGAGCCTTTTAACTTCCACACGACCCCGGATTCCGAGAAAGAGACCAAGGAATTTTCCTTTGACAGGGATGGTGTTGAAGACGCGGTTGCCTGGATGAATGACAGACTTTTTTCCGAGCATGATAAATTTCAAAAAGCCCCCGGAAACTGGGATTCATACAAGTTGACATAAAACTTTTCTTTTTGTATAATAGACATTGGTGATTAATAATCTGTTTTATTGATCATACATATTTGAGGAAATAAGGGGTTCTTTTCCCGGATGGAGAGAAAAATTTATGAAGTGTCCTTATTGTGGTAACGACAACACCAGAGTTATTGACTCCAGACCTGCCGATGATAACTCATCAATCCGCAGACGTCGTATTTGCGATGACTGCAATAAACGGTTTACAACCTATGAGAAGGTGGAGACTATTCCCCTTATCATTATCAAAAAGGACAACAACCGCGAAACCTACGACAGATCAAAGATCGAGAGCGGTGTACTCAGAGCATGTCACAAGAGACCTGTCAGCGCTATGCAGATCACAAAGCTTGTTGATGATGTTGAGAGCGATATCTCCCAGATGGAAGAAAAGGAAATTCCTTCCGATGTTATCGGAGAGCTTGTAATGAATAAGCTTAAGGACCTTGATGCGGTTGCTTACGTAAGATTTGCTTCCGTATATCGTGAGTTCAAGGATGTTAATACCTTTATGGACGAGCTTAAGTCCATGCTCAAATAGTTTATAATTTTTTTATAAAAGAGACTTAATTTTCCGAAACAGTTTCCGATATATTGTTTAGCAGACAACGATGGAAACGGAATTCTTTCGGAAGATACTTATCCGTTTAAATGACAAGGAGGTGATAGGATGGGCATCAATGGAATTAACGATTATTCAAATTTCATAAACAACTACAGGATACCATCCATCCCCGGTGTCAGTGTCGATGAGGTAAAAAGACAGGACGAAGAGCTTAAGAAAGTTTCATCTTCCCCCGCCTTAAACAATACTCTTGAAGACGTCGCAATATCTGCTAAACCCAGAAATGACGCTGCTCTCGAGGATATCTCGCTTACCTTTAACAAGGGCGATGATTACGGTTACATCGGTAAAGACAGCGACATCTACTCCCTGGATGTTGAAAACGCTATTTCTGATATGCAGAAGGATAACGTTTTGAAACAGTACCAGTTCTTTGTTGGCAATACCGGCACCGGAGCATTGGTTGACAATGCAGACGGAGTGGTAATCCCCAAGGTTTATAGTGAATAATTAAAGAGTCTGTACCGGAACCTGCGGGTTCCGGTTTTTTTGTTGTATGACACAGGGGGACGGGGTTGCTGTGTCATTTTTTATTCAAAGGAAAGCTGCAGGCACCTTCTATAAAGGGAAAAGCTTACAAAGGCTAATTTTGTTCTGATTTACATACCAGGCTGTAAATGATAGAATTAGTAGGCATCTATGGAACTACTTAATACAACTGGAGTTAATATGGAAAAGGGAAAAGTAATTGTAGGAATGTCCGGAGGAGTGGATTCTTCCGTGGCGGCTATGGTTTTAAGAGATCAGGGATACGAGGTTATTGGCGTCACATATGACTTTTGGCACGATGACGACGATCCTGCGGATATATATAAGAATCTATCCGATGCTTCTGATGCAAAGGCGGTTGCCGACAAGCTTGGAATCCGCCACGAAGCGGTTAATTATACAAAACAGTTTAGACGCAATGTGGAGGATTATTTCGTTTCCGAGTATTTAGCAGGAAGAACCCCTAACCCCTGCGTCAGATGTAACCCTACCGTAAAGTGGGCAGCTATGATGGAAAGCGCCGGGGCTTTTGGCGCGGACTTTGTGGCTACCGGACATTACGCAAGAGTTGATAAGTTAGAAAACGGCAGATACGCCGTTAAGAATTCTGTCACCGCGAAAAAGGACCAGACTTATGTCTTATACGGACTTTCCCAGGAACAGCTGGCTCATACCCTGATGCCTATAGGAGAGTATGAAAAGGACTACGTAAGAAAGCTTGCGGCCGAGGCGCATCTTCCCGTTGCTTCAAAGCCTGACAGCCAGGAAATCTGCTTTGTTGATGATGACGATTATGCAATGTATATAGAAGAAAAGACGGGGAAAAAGTCTGAGCCCGGTCTTTTCGTAAGCGCATCCGGAGAAGTCATAGGGAAGCATAAAGGAATAGTCCATTACACCATCGGTCAGAGAAGAGGGCTTGAGATTGCCGCCGGACACAGAGTTTTTGTGACGAATATCGATCCCAAAACAAATACCGTTGTTATCGGCGAAAATGAGGAGCTTTTTACCGATACGGTTTTCGCTGAAGGATTCAGCTTTATGTCGTTGGAAAACCCCGCGCCGGGATTTAAGAAAAGAGTACGGGCCAAGATCAGATACAATCATCTCGGAGAGGATGCCGAGATGGAAGTTCTTGAAGGCGGAAAGGTTGTTTGCCGCTTTGACAAAAAGGTAAGAGCGGCTACGCCGGGACAGTCCCTGGTTGTGTACGACGGAGATTATGTTTTGGGCGGCGGAATTATTATAAAGTAACCTGAAAATGCAAAATTATCATTGGGTGAAGAGTTTAGAATAAGGAGGTTTTTATGGCTATATTAGCGGATTGTCATTTGCATTCATCGTTTTCGGCGGATTCCGATACGCCTATGAGAGATATGATAGAGGCGGGGATCAGAGCCGGACTTAATACGATGTGTTTTACGGAACATAACGATTTTAATTATATCGATCAGGACGACCTTAAGGCCGGGGATTGGATCCTTAATGTGGATTCATACCTGTACGAGCTTTTAAAATATAAAGAGGAATATGCAGACCGTATCAGACTTCTTTTTGGAGTGGAGATAGGCTTTCAGACAAGCTGCATAAGAGAAAATGCGGTCCTTGCAAAGTCACATGATTTCGATTTTATAATCGGATCGACTCATCTTGTGCGCGGCATGGATCCGTACTATCCCGAGTACTTTGAAGGAAGGGATGCGGAGGATGCTTACCGTGAATACTTTGAGGACGAATTATTAAATATTAAGAAAAATTCCAACTTTGATGTTTACGGACACCTTGATTATGTAGTAAGATACGGCTCGGACCCTTGGGAGGAATATGACTTTGGAAGGCATGCCGAACTTTTCGATGAGATCCTTAAGACTCTTATCGACAAGGAAAAGGGAATCGAGTTAAATACCGGCGGGATTAAAAAGGGAATGAAACAGTTCCATCCCTGTATGAAGGTCCTTAAAAGATACAGAGAGCTGGGAGGCGAGATCATAACCATCGGTTCTGATGCTCACAAGACAGAAAATGTCGGAGAGTATTTTGACAGGGCGGCAGAGGTACTTAAGGAATGCGGATTTAAGTATTATTGTGTCTTTGAGAAGAGATCTCCCGAATTCCATAAGCTTTGATCGTAAAAATATAGTATAAGAAAAGAGGAGTTTTGTTATGGCAATGAATCCTGCAAGTTTAATGAAAATGATGACTATGAAAGCTAAATTTGAGAAGAATCATCCCAAGTTTATTGCTTTTCTTCAGACTGTTTTTTCAAGACAGATAGAAGAAGGCACGATCATCGAGATAACAGTAAAGCGTCCAGGCGAGGATGCGGTTACGGCCAATATTTCCGTGACCAAAGATGATATAGAAATGTTTAATGAAATGAAAACGTTAGGTTAAGATGTAATGACTTTTAAGAAATTTATAGGTGACAAAAAATTTTATAAAATGGTACTGGCAATCGCAGTACCGATCATGGTTCAAAACGGTGTATCCAATTTCGTAAATCTTCTGGATAATCTGATGATAGGAAGGATCGGAACAAATGCTCTTTCCGGAGTGGCTATAGCCAACCAGATCATGTTTGTTTTTTATCTTCTTATTTTCGGAGCCTCCGCGGGAGTCGGTATTTTTACGGCCCAGTATTTCGGAATGGGAGATGACGAAGGCGTAAGATATACCTTCAGATTCAAGCTTGTTATAAATACGGTTTTGACAGTTTTAAGCGTAGCCTTCTTCTTGATAATGGCACCTACGCTGATATCGCTGTTTTTAAAGGGAGAGGGTACCCCACAGGATGCGGCGGAAACTCTTAAGATAGGCGTGGAGTACATGAGGATAATGATGATAGGACTTGTACCTGTCGCTATCACAAACTCTTACTCCGGTACCTTAAGGGATATCGGACAGACAAAGGTTCCGATGATCGCTTCAGTTGCAGCTATCGCTGTAAATCTTGTGGGAAATCTGCTCTTGATATACGGTTTCCTCGGGCTTCCCGCTCTCGGAGCAAGGGGCGCGGCTATAGCTACGGTTATCTCAAGATTTGTAGAGCTTGGCGTACTTGCAATCTATACAGGAACCCACAGCGCAAGGTACGGATTTATTGTGGGAGCCTTTAAGAGCCTTAGAGTACCCGGAAATCTTGCGGGTAAATTTATACTTAAATCCCTGCCTCTTATGGCGAATGAAACTCTCTGGGCCCTCGGACAGACTACTATGAACCAGTCCTACTCCTACAGAAGTCTTAATGCAGTGGCGGCTTTGAATATCGAATCCACCATCTGGAATCTGCTTGGAGTATCCTTCCTCGCGATGGGAGAGGCAGTTGGAATAATCGTAGGCCAGATACTCGGAAGCGGAGATATTGACAAGGCTAAGGACACGGCGAGAAAAATGCGCGCCTTTACGGTAGCCTTAGGAACGGCTTTCGGACTTCTTATGATAGCGGCTTCGCCCTTTTTCCCTATGCTTTACAACACCTCGGCGGAGGTTAAGCATCTTGCGACGGGACTGATATTTATATACGGAGCCTTTATGCCGATCTACGCTTATACCCATGCTTCTTATTTCACTATAAGATCCGGCGGAAATACACTTATAACATTTATTTTTGACAGCTGCTTTGTCTGGGTACTTTCCGTTCCGACCGCTTTTGTACTCAGCAGATTTACCCGCATTGACGTATTTTACATGGTCCTTATCGTTCAGTCCCTTGAGATCATAAAAGGGTTTATCGGAGGCGGAATGGTACTAAGCGGTATTTGGGCAAGAAATATAGTCAAATAGAGTTGTTTAATGTGGCTTCAGGTGTTAAAATGATAGTAGCGTGTTTTCAAGAAGAAAACCGACAAGGAGGTATTTTTTAAAAATGAGAAACACACTTAGAGACGTAATCATTCATTTCGTGATCGGAGCTATCCTTTGCGTGGTAGCAATTTTCCTGTTTTTATTCAAGTTCAATTTTAAGAACGTTGCCGCACTTATGACCTTCGGTCCTCATTTCTCGGTACTTGGACTTGTAGCAGCCATCGTTTCGGTTGTTTTACTTGTACTTGCCGCATGCGGTGCTTATGTATACAACAAAGAAAAGAAGGCTTAATTGTTCAAAATTTAGGCATTTTGTATATAAAATAATTCTATTTATATCTTGAATTAATTTAAAGAAAACTGTAAAATAGTTGTGCTGACAAAAATTTGACAATCTTTATTTTGTCGGGTTTAAAAAATACATAATTAATTGTTTCACTAGGAGGAATCAAAAATGGCAGTTAAAGTTGCGATTAATGGTTTTGGACGTATTGGACGTCTTGCATTCAGACAGATGTTTGGTGCAGAGGGATTCGAGATTGTAGCTATCAACGATCTTACCAGCCCCGAGATGCTTGCTCATCTTCTTAAGTATGACTCTACTCAGGGTCGTTATGCTCTTGCAGACAAGGTATCTTTCGATGAGAACAGCATCACCGTTGATGGAAAGAAGATTACAATCTACGCTGAGGCTAAGGCAGCTGATCTTCCTTGGAAGGCTCTTGATGTAGACGTTGTACTTGAGTGCACCGGTTTCTACACCAGCAAGGAAAAGGCACAGGCTCACATCGATGCAGGTGCTAAGCACGTTATTATTTCTGCTCCTGCAGGAAATGACCTTCCTACTATCGTTTACAATGTTAACCATCAGACTCTTACTGCTGATGACAAGATCATCTCAGCAGCAAGCTGCACAACCAACTGCCTTGCACCTATGGCAAAGGCTCTTAATGACTGTGCAACCATCAAGTCCGGTATCATGTGCACAATCCACGCTTACACCGGCGACCAGATGACTCTTGACGGACCTCAGAGAAAGGGTGATAAGAGACGTTCACGTGCTGCTGCTTGCAACATCGTTCCCAACTCTACCGGAGCTGCAAAGGCTATCGGACTTGTTATCCCTGAGCTTAACGGAAAGCTTATCGGCGCTGCACAGCGTGTACCTACCCCTACCGGATCTACCACTATCCTTACTGCAGTTGTAGAAGGAAACGTTACCAAGGATCAGATCAATGCAGCTATGAAGGCAGCATCAAACGAGAGCTTCGGATACAACACCGATGAGATCGTATCTTCTGATATCGTTGGAATGACCTATGGTTCACTCTTCGATGCAACCCAGACCATGGTTCTCCCTCTTGACAACGGAACCACTCAGGTACAGGTTGTTTCATGGTATGACAACGAGAACTCATACACCAGCCAGATGGTTCGTACCATCAAGCACTTCGGAAGCCTTCTTAATAAATAATATATATTAGGCTTATTACGAAAGTATGATATTTCGGGGCCCGGCCGCTTAGGGTCGGGCCCTTTTTTCTTTAAAAGACGTATCCAAGCGATATGTTTTCTTAATCTAAACCCAGACAATTATTTATAAGGAGAATCCATATGGGACTTAACAAAAAAACAGTTGATGATATCAATGCTAAGGGAAAGAGAGTACTTGTTCGTTGCGACTTCAACGTTCCTCTTAAGAACGGAGAGATTACCGACGAGACCAGAATCGTAGCTGCTCTTCCTACAATCAAGAAGCTTATTAACGACGGTGGAAAGGTTATCCTTTGCTCACACCTCGGAAAAGTTAAAGAAGGACCTAACGAGAAGGAATCTCTTGCACCTGTTGCCAAGAGACTTTCAGAGAAGCTCGGCAAGGAAGTTGTATTCGTAGCAGATTACAATGTTACCGGCGAAGCTGCTACCAAGGCTGTAGAAGCTATGAAGGAAGGCGATGTTGTTCTCCTTCAGAATACCCGTTTCCGCATGGAAGAGGAGACCAAGCCCGCTAAGGCAGGCGAGAAGTTCGCTCAGGAGCTTGCTGATCTCTGCGATGATTATGTATGCGACGCATTCGGTTCTTCACACAGAGCACATGCTTCAGTATCCGTAGTTACCAAGTATGTTCGTGAAAAGGGCGGAAACTGCGCAGTTGGATATCTCATGCAGAAGGAGATCGATTTCCTCGGTAATGCCGTTGAGAATCCCGTTCGTCCTTTCGTTGCTATCCTTGGCGGCGCAAAGGTTGCTGACAAGCTTAATGTTATCAACAACCTCCTCGAGAAGTGCGATACCCTCATCATCGGTGGTGGTATGGCTTACACCTTCCTTAAGGCTCAGGGCTATGAGATCGGTAAGTCACTTGTTGACGATGAGAAGATCGATTATTGTAAGGAAATGATGGCAAAGGCTGAAAAGCTTGGTAAGAAGCTTCTTCTTCCCGTTGACGCCGTTACCATCGCTGAGTTCCCTAATCCTATCGACGCTCCCGTTGATACTGTTGTTGTTGATTCAGACAAGATGCCCGCAGACCGTGAGGGATGCGATATCGGACCTAAGTCCCAGGCTCTCTTCGCAGAAGCAGTTGCTAACGCAAAGACCGTTGTTTGGAACGGACCTATGGGCGTATTCGAGAATCCTACTCTTGCAGCAGGTACTCTTGCAGTAGCTAAGGCTCTTGCAGATTCTTCAGCTACTACTATCATCGGTGGTGGTGATTCAGCTGCAGCTGTTAACCAGATGGGTCTTGGCGACAAGATGAGCCACATCTCAACAGGTGGTGGTGCTTCTCTCGAGTTCCTTGAAGGAAAGGCTCTTCCCGGAGTTGTAGCTGCTGACGACAAGTAAGATTAGCTTATCGTTATATTTGCTAAAAATAGTTTAATGAACTTAGTGACGGATTTCGCATTTCAAGTATGAGTTCGCTACGTCTCCGCGCCGGCGCAAAATCAGTCTTCGCAAAGAACAAAAACGCCCTCGCTTAACTCGTAACGCTCGCCACATCAGGCGAGCTACTCGAACAAGGCGCTCGGGACCGTTTTATGCTACGACATTTTGCTTGCGCTCCCGACGTGCACCGCTCACCATAGCTTGAAAATGCGAAATCCTGTCGTAAAGTACGTTGATGGAAGTATTGAAATACTAGAAAGTAAGGAGAATATCATGGCAAGAAGAAGAATTATCGCCGGTAACTGGAAGATGAACAAAACTCCCAGCGAGGCAGTAGCTCTTTGCGCAGAGCTTAAGGATCTTGTTAAGAACGATGCGGTTGACGTAGTTTATTGCGTTCCCGCTATCGATATCGTTCCTGTAGTAGAAGCTGTTAAGGGAACCAACGTAGCAGTTGGTGCTGAGAACTTCTACATCGAGGACAAGGGTGCATTCACAGGAGAGATCTCCGCACCTATGCTTGTTGATGCAGGCGTTAAATATGTTATTATGGGACATTCCGAGAGAAGAGACATCTTCGGAGAGAATGATATCCTTATCAATGCAAAGGTTAAGAAGGCATTTGCTGCCGGACTTACTCCCATCCTTTGCTGCGGCGAGTCTCTTGCGCTCCGCAAGGCAGGTACCTATAAAGAGTGGATTGAGAGACAGATCACCTGGGACCTTTCCGGCGTAACCGCTGATCAGGTAAAGAAGCTTGTTATCGCTTACGAGCCTATCTGGGCTATCGGTACCGGTGAGACCGCTACTGCTGACCAGGCTGAAGAAGTTTGCGGATTTATCCGTGAGCTTATCGCTAAGCTTTATGACAAGGCTACCGCAGAGGAAGTTCGTATCCAGTACGGCGGATCTATGAACGCATCTAACGCTGCTGAGCTTCTTTCAAAGCCCAACATCGATGGCGGTCTTATCGGCGGCGCTTCCTTAAAGCCCGACTTCGGCCAAATCGTTAATGCCTAAGCAATCAGTATCGTGTACTTTACGATACTGATCGATTGTCGCGATGCATTTACGCGCAATCGAGGGCGAAGCCCTTGCGCAACTCGCTGCGTGTTTCGTGGCGACTTGTTTAAAAAATTCCAAAAACAGGAGGTAGATTTTGTAATGAGACTTAAAAATGTTTTATGCACTGCTTGTGCTGCCGCTTTCGCTGCAGTTATGTTTTTTGGTTTTAATGTAAAGTCGTTTGCAGCTGATACATATGAGGGAACTCTTAGGATGGCGACTCTTACCGGCATAGAAGAACGAACAGATGAGAATGGTGAGATATGCGGTTATCCAATTTATTCTGATGAACAAGATGTTTATGCTACATTTATTTCTGAAGGAATAAGCTATGCTAGTGGTTTTCTTGAAATTAATCAACTCGATAATAGTTATTGGTTTAATTTTATGTTAGAGTATAGAGACGGAGAACTCCTTGAGACAGGAAATTATGAGGTAACAGTAATTCTTCCTGTGTATTTGATGCAGGATGAAGATTCTTTTTTAGAGAATTATGGATGGAATGATGGTAGGGAGATTCCCTATACTTTAAATGGCAATCAGATCAACTTCAGCTTTGATGGTTCTTATTACCAATATTCTAACAGCGGTGAAGGTGTTACACGCTATTGTTACACATTCAATGGTTACTTTATGCAGGGAAAGGCTCCCGCTAGCTCAAACGACGTGTACAATGCTAACCTCGAATCCAAGGCTAATCTGATCAACTATTATTCAGGATTGGGCGAAGGACAAAAAGAGCCTGCTGTAGTTGAACTCAACGAGGGCGACGCTCTTAACGATGGACTCATCAAGGCAATGTCCGAAGCTAAAAATGTAGTACTTAAGTTTACTTACACCTACGAAGGCGTACAGTATTTAACTACCGTTACTCCCGAAGCGGCAAAGGCAGCTTATGATCCCGAGATTCCCTGGTATGGACCTCTCTTCCTCAGAGCGCATTTTCCTACCGTGGTAGTTGAATAATATCTTAAAGCAAGTCGCTGCAATTTTGCAGCGACTTTTTTTGAATGACACAGGGGAATGACACAGGGGGACGGGGTTGGGGGTTCATAGTCAGAATAATTTCTAAATTTTCTGACTATGAACCCCCAACCCCGTCCCCCTGTGTCATTTCTTTATATCTTTTTTAGA
>CADATP010000037.1 GCA_902790935.1 uncultured Lachnospiraceae bacterium
CGAAAAAGAGTTTGAGAGTCATATCAAATATCTCGATGTTCAGATGCTTATTTCGGGAAGCGAGTACATCGAGGTGGCACCGGTTAATACTCTTAAAGTATCTAAGGAGTATTCAGAGGAAAAGGACGTAATGTTCTTTTCAAATGAAGTGGTGGGAGACAATATCCTTCTCGAGCCTATGAAGCCTGTACTTCTTCTCCCGGAAACCGGCCATATGCCCGGAGTCATCAGTAATAAGGCACAGGAAGTTAAAAAAGTTGTAGTCAAGATCCCTGTATCATTTTTATAATCTACGCTTAACAAGGGCTGTCTGTAATAAGAGATTTGAGGGAAACAGATTATGAAAAAGGAGGATACTTTAATAATGAAAAAGAGAATATTAGGTATGTTGCTCTGTGGGATCATGGCATGTGCTACGCTTTCCGCATGCGCAGGTGCTGAAGTAGCGGAGCCTGAGAATAAGCCGGGAAGTCCTATCGAGAGCTCTGAAGCCAAAGACTTCGGTAAAGAAAATGAGGAAGAGAAGGAAATCGCGCTCGAAACGGATGATAGTGAGCAGCCTGCAGCCGATGTAAGTTTGCAGCAGACGCTATCCTTAAAGGCGAAGGAAGCTGCGGGAGAAGATGCCGGTGAAGAAATTGATTCGGTCTTTGATGATTTTGACGGAGACGGCGTTTACGAGGAATTCATCTTTTTAGGAAGCGAGATAGATCCTGAATTTGAGACAAGTATCGGATCGCTTTGGTATGTAAGCGAGGATAAGTGCGAACAGCTTGTAGAGAGTACAGAGGCTAAGAGCTTTGATGATCATGTAATATCGCAATTTGACGTAGATGGAGTAAAATTCATCGGGGTTAACGAAGCGTATACTACTGCGCTTGTAACCTATCTGTACACCGTTAAAGACGGCGAGGTAAAGGAGCCTTTTATTTCTCATATGGGATACTTCTTCAAGCCGGATTATGTTGAAGATTACTGTGTATCGATCAGTGCTTACGATGGTACTTTTGAGTATGAAAAAGGCAAAGAAGAGGAAGGTATGTACACCGGTCATACCTGGAAGAACTATTACTACTATCTTGACAAGGGAGAAGCTGAGTTTAAGGCATATGTCGGAACTCCTATAACCGAGGAGGAGCTAATTGAGGCTCTCGGATTCGATCTTGCTTCCGAGATAAGAGATGCCGGCTTTGAACTTGGAGCTATGTTGAAGAGAGATAATGGTATTATAAATGTTGACTATACCAAGACTACCGATGAGGGCGATTCGGTATTTGTTGAATATCATAATGTAACTTACAATGTAAATACAGGAGAGTTCCTTGATTACCAGGGCGGCGGCAAAACCTGGCAGAGCTCAGACTTTGGCGGAACCTACGAGGAGTGATTTTTGACACAGGGGGACGGGGATGGGGGTTCATAGTCAGAATAATCCATAAATTTTCTGACTATGAACCCCCATCCCCGTCCCCCTGTGTCATTTTGCAACTTACATATAAAAAAATACAACTTACTTAAAAAACTGTTTTCAAACGAAAGCAGTTTTTTTATTTTATAGAAAAGATTTACAAACGTTCCTATGAGAATAATACTTTGCGGGACATAGATTTATTAATCCGGAGGCAGATAAGGAGGAGGCTATGAAGTCACTTGAAGTAAAAGGTTTAACCAAAAGATACGGGAAGCAGGCGGCGGTTGACGGAATCTCGTTTGAGGCTGAGAGTGGATCCATGATAGGCTTCCTTGGGGAGAACGGCGCCGGAAAATCAACTACAATAAATATGCTTTCAACGATCGTGAAGCCGGATGAGGGTGATGTGGAAATCTGCGGATACCGTCTCGGAAAGCAGGATATGGAGATCAGAAAATCCATCGGAGTCGTATACCAGTCAAATGTCCTTGATGATATTTTGACGGTAAAAGATAATTTATATCTAAGGTCCGAGATAAGGGGGCTTTCAAAAAAGGAAATCAAAAACCGGCTGGCGGATCTTAGCGATCTTCTAAAACTCGGACCGATCTTAAACAAGAAATATGCGGTTCTTTCCGGCGGGCAGAAAAGAAGAGCCGAGATAACACTGGCCCTTATGAATTCTCCAAAGATCCTTTTTCTTGATGAACCCACAACAGGGCTTGATCCCGCGACAAGAGCTGATGTCTGGGAGGCTGTGAGAATCCTTAGAAAATCCGAAGATATGACAGTTTTTCTCACGACTCACTATATGGAAGAGGCTGCAGCGGCGGACAAGATAATCATCATAGACAAGGGCAGTATCCTCGCAAACGGTACAACCTTTGAACTTAAAGAAAAATATGCGAAAGATAAGTTAAGGCTTTATTTTTCAAATGATAGCTTTAAGGATGTAAGGGAAAAAGCTTTATCGGGATTATCGCAAGAAGCGGATATAAAGCAAACATCCTACGGAGCTCGCATTTATTTAAACAGTTCACTGGATGCGGTCCCTATCGTTGACAGCGTAAAAAGCTATATTAACGGGTTTGAGGTTATTCAGGGAAATATGGATGACGTGTTTTTAAATGTGACGGGAAAGGAAAAGGAGACGGTATGAAACAATTTTGGGCATTAAACAAAAGAAATCTGAAGATATATTTCAAGGACTATTCGGCAGTATTTTTCTCATTTTTATCAGTTCTTATAGTTGTAGTTTTGTCCGTATTCTTTTTGGGAAATGTTGCGGAAAGCTCCTTTTTAGAGCCGCTTAAAAACATCCCGGGAAGAGATATGGAGGCGGATAAGGAGGCCGTGAGAGAGATTGTTTATCTTTGGACAGTGGCAGGTATCTTAACGATCAGCGCAGCAAGCATTACCCATGCCTTTTATGCGAATATGATAAAAGACCGAAAGGATAATAAATTAAATTCTATCTTGGTTATGCCTATCGGAAGAAATCAAACTGTACTTGCCTTTGTGTTTGGAGCTTTTCTGGCAAGCTTTATAATGGGAGCTTTGACACTTGCGATTACTGAGATCATCGGACTTTTCAGAGGCTTTGCATTGTTCTCTATAAAGGAACACTTACAGATACTTCTGCTTATCTGTATCAATTCCTTTGTATACTCATCGGTTATGTATTTTTTTGCTACCCTTGGGAAAAGCGAAAGCGCGTGGGGGGCAGTCGGAATCATAATCGGAACCCTTTCCGGATTTTTCGGCGGAATATATCTGGCAATCGGTGATCTGAATGCAGGAATTGTAAAGATAATAAAATGCTTTCCATTTATTTACGGAACATCGCTTTTTAGAGAAGTGATGCTTGGCAGGACGGAAGATGCGTTTTTTAAAGGATTGCCGGGAGAGGTAAGAGAGGGCGTTGACGCCTATATGGGAACAAGTCTTACTTTATTTGAAAAGGAATTGCCCGCGGCAGGTAAAATAGGTATACTGATTTTAACAGGTGTTTTGTTTTGCGCAGCATCAGCGCTTGTACTTAAAACCGGCAAAAAGAAAGACAGATAATCTATGAAGATAACAATTTTAAGCCCGGGGCCGGGCGAAGAAGATGAGATAATCGTAAAGGTGAAAGAGCTCTCGCCGGAGATGCTTAGCCTGATCGGCCGCTTTAAGGAAGGTGGCAGCAGGGATAATATCGCCGGGTATTCTGGTGAGAGTATAGTTATGATCCCGATATCCGAGATTTACTATTTTGATTCCGTTGACAATAGAGTTTACCTTTATACCAGGGATAAATGCTTTGAGGTGAAAAAGAAACTCTTTGAAATAGAGGAAGAGTACGAGGGCTCATCTTTTATCAGGGTTTCCAAGAATACGATCGTAAGTATTAAAAAGATTGAAAAGCTGATCCCGGAGTTTAACGGACGTCTTGAGGCAAAACTTAAAAACGGAGAAAGCATTATTATTTCGAGAGGATATGTACCTTCTTTAAAACGTAAGCTCGGAATAGGAAAGCAGGTGTGATATGCCGGAATTTTTGAAGAAATTTATTTCCTTTTTTATAACTATCAACAGCGGAATCCTTTTGGTGATCGGATTGTTCACCATTGGCGATGAAGCGATACCCGCAGATTATATATGGAAAATATTTATTATATCCGCCTTAACAGCGCTGGTAACGGCAGGAGTTTTTTCCATCAATCCCAAGAGGCCTATGAAGAGATTTGTAAATGTGCTGATCTTTATCGGGCACTTTATCAGCCTTTGTGCCATCGTATTTATAGGCGGAACAAAGTTCGGATGGTTTGAGTTTTCGGTAAAGGGACTTTTATGGGTGGCAGGAAGCGTCGGAGTTGTATATATATTTACGGCGCTCATATACATACTCTCTGCTAAAAAAGAAGCGAAGGATTTAAACGCCGCTTTAAAAGACTTTAAAGAATAGTGACACAGGGGGACGGGGTTGGGGGGTCATTTTTCGAAAATGACCCCCCAACCCCGTCCCCCTGTGTCATTTCAAAGATAATATTGGAAATTGTCGGGAAAATCATATATACTTTTTATGTATGGTTCCATGTAAACTTGCGGATATGATCTGTGATAATCGTTGATCGGTGGATACTATGGATAAAACAAATAGATCTGAAAAAATATTGCGTGTCGGCAACAGATTGAGTTTCATTACTAAGATTTCACTGGGCGCTTTTGCAGTGGCCATTCTTTTTATCATTATCTTTTACTTTTCCGTGGATGAGTTTAAATCAATCGACAATATTGAACTTATAAAGGTTGAAAACTGGGAGGTGACAGATCCTAAGGGAAATGTTACAACGGCGGGGGATTCATTCCGCAACGCAGACAGACTGGACGGGGCATTTTCGGCGGAAAGTACGCTGCCTGATGAAATCCGGGACGGTTACGAGTTTTGCGTTATAGTGGGAAGCAATATATCTGTGTATATAAACGGAGAGCTTCGCAGAGAGTTTGATGAAACTAGGGATATGGTACTTCCCGGCGGAGTCGTCAAGCGTTTTTACTTAACCGTACCTCTTTACGATGAAGATTCCGGCGCCCATATCAAAATGGAGGGGATGACATCGAGCCGAAAGGGCTATATCTATCAGGAAACCTTTATTACGACAGGCTCCGGACTTTTCCCGATTTTGGCGGAAAGATACGGCATGTCATTTATGCTCTCCGCGATCCTTTTCCTTTTCTCGCTTACCACCGTTATCATCAGCCTTGCTATGAGCGTAATGTACAGGCGCCGTCTCGATATGCTCTACGGCGCACTGAGCATACTTGTCATATCGGGCTGGCTTGTTACCAATTCGTATTTTTGTCCTTTTGTTTTTGGACATTATCATATAGATGGGATCGTCAATTACATCCTTTGCCTGATGATGCCATTTAACCTTATCTTTTATCTGGATTCTTTACAGCATGGCAGATACCGCCGGATAATGAATGCTGCGCTCATGGTCTCATCTGCTAATCTTGTTCTCTGGACGGTACTTCATTTTACGGGGGTTATGTCATTTCCCAAGGCACTTTTTTATATCGATACCATCCTTGGATTACAAATAGTTACAGTATCTGTGATACTTGTTCTTGAAGTGGTAAAGGGTAATGCAAAAGAGTATAAATACACGGCTATAGGTTTTGGCCTTTTCTTTATCTGCTGTGCGATAGAACTCTTTGTTTTGGCATTCATTCCGGTTCTCGTTGATGATGTTTCGATGATGATAGGGCTTGCGCTGCTTTTGATACTTGCTGTTATACAGCAGATTTCCGATCTTCGAAAGGTAAGGCTTGAGAGACAAAAGGCCGTGGATCTGTCAGAAGCAAAGACAAGATTTCTTGCCAGCATGTCCCACGAGATCCGAACTCCGATAAACGCTATACTTGGCATGAATGAGATGATCCTTAGGGAGAATAAAGATCCTGTGATCGACGATTATGCGGAAAGCGTCAAAAGCTCGGGGAAAATGCTTTTAATGCTTGTAAATGATGTGCTTGATTTCTCCAAGATCGAAGCGGGAAAAATGGAGATAAACAGCGTTAATTTCAGTATGTCACAGCTCCTTAGAGATATTATGCCGATGCTAAAGGAGAGGGCGGATGACAAGAAATTAAAGCTTGAAACAAAGATAGCTTCCGAAGTTCCCGACGGCCAGATTTCGGATGAGTTCAGAATCCGTCAGATCCTTATAAATCTGATAAACAATGGTATCAAGTATACTGACAACGGCTCGGTTACTTTAACCATTGGTGGCACTTACCGGTCTGATAATGAGTTCCTCCTAAATATGAGTATCTCGGATACGGGACGCGGCATCAGCGAGGAGGATCAGGAGCATCTTTTTGAGGCTTTTACAAGAGCAGATGTCAAAAAGAACAGGAGCATCGAAGGCACAGGCCTAGGGCTTGCTATAGTAAAGAGCATAATCGATTCTCTTGGAGGAAACATATCCGTAAAGAGCAAGTATCTTGAGGGCTCTGTATTTACTATAGAACTAACCGTTGGTGTGTGGGATAAAAAGCTTCTGAAGGAAGACTTTTTAAACAGTGGAAAGCCTTCGAAAAAGTCGGTTGAAAAAAAGAAAGGCTATACTGCTCCGAATGCAGCAATACTCGTTGTTGACGATAATATAATGAACCTTAAGGTTGTAAGATACTTCCTGAAAAGAGCAGATATTAAGCCGGATGAGTGCGACAGGGGACTTTTGGCTCTTGAGAAATGTAAAGAAAAGAAATACGATCTGATCCTGCTCGATCATATGATGCCGGAGCCTGATGGAATAGAGACCCTTAGGCTTATACGAAGCGAGGATGCATCGTTAAATAAAGAAACACCTGCCATAGTACTTACGGCAAATGCTTTTACGGACAGCAGGAAGATATACACCGAAGCGGGATTTTTGGATTATCTGACAAAGCCTCTTGATGCATCGCTTCTTGAAGAGACGGTGAAAAAGTATCTGCCTCCGGAAAAAGTATTAAAGAACTCTTAACAGAATTCGCGAAGTACTTAATTATATATTTTTTGTTGCCATGGATTTAAAATTGTGGTATAATCACTAATCGATTGTGGCTAAATAGATTTAGCATGACTTTAAGGAGGACGACGCGAAGATGAGCGTACAGGTAGAAAAGTTAGATGGAAACATGGCCAAACTCACCATCACCGTTGATGCTGATGTATTTGAGAAGGCTATTGAGAGTGCATATCAGAAGAACAGAGGGAAGATCAATGTTCAGGGATTCCGTAAGGGAAAGGCTCCCAGAAAGATGATCGAGAAGATGTACGGTCCCGAAGTATTTTACGAGGACGCTGCAAACATCTGCATTCCCGATGCATATGAAAAGGCATTTGATGAGTGTGAGGAAGAGATCGTATCTCAGCCCGCTATCGAAGTAGTATCAATGGGAAGTGGCGAGCCTTTCGTATTTACCGCTACCGTAGCATTAAGACCCGAAGTTACTCTTGGAGAGTACAAGGGAGTTAAGATCGATGCAATCGACGTAACCGTTACTGATGCAGATGTTGATGCAGCTCTTAAGAGCGAGCAGGAAAAGCAGGCTCGTAAGGTTGAGATTACCGACCGCGCTGTTAAGGCCGGAGATGATACCATCATCGACTTCGAAGGATTTGTTGACGGTGTAGCTTTCCAGGGCGGAAAGGGCGAGGATTATCCCCTTACCATCGGTTCCGGCGCATTTATCCCCGGATTCGAGGATGCTCTTATCGGAGCAGAGATCGGAAAAGAGACCGATGTTAACGTAACATTCCCCAAGGATTATCAGGCAGAAGAGCTTGCAGGCAAGGCAGCAGTATTTAAGTGCACTGTTAAGTCCATCAGCGTAAAGGAGCTTCCTGAGCTTAACGATGAGTTTGCTTCAGAAGTATCTGAGTTTGATAACCTTAAAGATTATAAAGAGAGCATTAAGGCAGATCTTGAGGCAAAGAAGCTTTCAGACGCTAAGGCTGCTAAGCAGGATGCAGTTGTAGACAAGATCGTTGAGAATGCAAAGATGGATATTCCCGATGCTATGCTTGAGACCGAGCAGAAGAATATGATCAATGACTTCGCTCAGAGAATTCAGGGCCAGGGACTTACATTCCAGCAGTACATGCAGTTCTCAGGACTTACAATGGACAAGTTTATGGAGCAGGTTAAGCCCCAGGCACTTTCCAGAATCCAGTCAAGACTTGTTCTTGAAGAGGTTGCCAAGGCTGAGAACCTTACCGTTACCGATGAGGATTATGAAGCAGAGCTTAAGACTATGGCTGAGGCTTATGCACTTGAGCTTGATAAGGTAAAGGGCATGGTTGGCGAAGACGGCGAGAAGCAGATAAGGAAGGACATCCTTGTAAAGAAGGCTCTTGAGTTTGTAGCTGACAACGCTAAGGAAACCAAGAAGAGAGCACCTCGTAAGAAGGCTGCTGATAAGGAAGAGGCTGCTAAGACTGAAGAGTCAGCAGAATAATCTCTGACAGATTTATGGTTATTTAATAAATATTTAACCATAAATTTAACCACAAGTTAATCGATATGTTATAAAATGTAAAGTGCTAAGCCGGTCAAGCAAACAAGACTACTTAGCACTTTATTAACAGAGGAGGATTTACAAAATGAGTTTGGTGCCTTATGTCATTGAACAGACAAGCAAAGGGGAAAGATCTTACGATATTTATTCAAGACTTTTAAAAGACAGGATCATATTCCTCGGTGAGGAGGTCAACGATGCTTCTGCAAGTATCGTTGTAGCGCAGCTTCTTTTCCTTGAAGCTGAAGATCCCGAGAAGGATATCCATCTTTATATTAACAGCCCCGGAGGAAGCGTAACCGCAGGTATGGCAATCTACGATACAATGCAGTACATCAAGTGTGATGTTTCTACCGTATGTATTGGTATGGCAGCCAGCATGGGCGCTTTCCTTTTATCGGGCGGAGCGAAGGGAAAGAGATACGCTCTTCCCAATGCGGAGATTATGATACACCAGCCCCTCGGAGGAGCCCAGGGACAGGCTACTGAGATTGAGATCGCAGCTAAGCACATCTTAAGAACCAAAGAAAAACTCAACAAGATCCTTGCTGAGAATACCGGAAAGCCTTATGAAACAGTCTGCCAGGATACTGAGCGTGACAACTGGCTTACCGCTGATGAGGCTGCTGAGTACGGCCTTGTAGATAAGGTTATCACCTTACACGATTCAGAAAAGAAAGATTGATAGGACGCTGACCACCCAGAGAGATTAAGAGGATTAATTAGTATGGCAGGAAGAAAAATGGGATCTGATAATGTCCGCTGCTCGTTTTGCGGAAAATCCCAAAAACAGGTTAAGAAACTTATTTCCGGACCTTCAGGTATTTATATTTGCGATGAATGTATCGACATTTGTCACGATATAGTCGAAGAGACGGCTTTTGATGACTATGATGGAAACAAGGGATACGCCGGAGACATCAAGCTCTTAAAGCCCAAGCAGATCCGTGAGTTCCTTGACCAGTATGTAATAGGACAGGATGACGCAAAGAAGGTTTTATCCGTCGCTGTATATAACCACTATAAGAGGGTTAAATACAAAAAGGATATCAATGATGTGGAACTTCAAAAGAGTAACATTATGATGATCGGACCTACAGGATCCGGTAAGACTTATCTTGCGCAGACCCTTGCAAAGATCATCAACGTTCCTTTCGCTATAGCTGATGCGACTACTCTTACTGAGGCCGGATATGTCGGCGAGGATGTTGAAAATATACTCTTAAAGCTCATTCAGGCAGCGGATTACGATATTGAGAAGGCTCAGCTTGGAATCATTTATATCGACGAGATCGATAAGATTACCAAAAAGAGCGAGAATGTTTCAATTACAAGAGACGTTTCCGGTGAAGGAGTTCAGCAGGCCCTTCTTAAGATCATCGAAGGAACCGTTGCCAGCGTACCTCCTCAGGGAGGACGTAAGCATCCTCATCAGGAGCTTATCCAGATTGATACTTCAAATATTCTCTTTATTTGCGGAGGAGCTTTTGACGGACTTGAAAAGATCATCGAGAGCCGCCTTGACAGAAAAGCGATCGGTTTCAATACCGAGGTTACCAAGAAGAGTAATCTTGAACTTGATGAGATCCTTAAAGAAGTCAGCACGCAGGACCTTATTAAATTCGGACTTATCCCCGAGTTTATAGGACGTGTTCCTATTACCGTAAGCCTTAACGGACTTGACAAGGAAGCTCTTGTAAGAATACTCAGAGAGCCCAAGAACGCTCTTATCAAGCAGTATCAGAAGCTTTTTGAGATGGATGGCGTAGAGCTTTCATTTGACGATGATGCCGTAGAGCTTATCGCAGAGAAGGCTTTTGAGAAAAAGACCGGTGCGAGAGGACTTCGCTCTATTATGGAAAAATCCATGATGGATGTTATGTATGAGATTCCTTCGGACGACGATATCACATCCTGCAGAGTTACCAAGGAAGCCATCGAGGGAGACAGTAAGCCCGAGGTTGCAAGAATTGAGCAGCATAAAGAGAAAAAGAGCAGCTAAGGCGCTTTAGAGATTGTATGGTTATTAAATCAGTAGAGTTAGAAACTGTATGTGGAATTAAAAGTAAACTTCCGGAGAATTCTTTTCCGGAAGTTGCTTTTGCCGGGAAAAGTAATGTCGGCAAGTCATCGCTTATAAATGCGCTTGTCTGCAGAAAGGCTCTCGCGAGAACAAGCTCTCAGCCCGGAAAAACCCAGACTATCAATTTTTACAATGTAAATAAGAATCTGTATTTTGTAGATCTGCCGGGTTACGGGTATGCGTCGGCCTCTAAGGAAATAAGAGAGTCCTGGGGCAAGATGATCGAGAAGTACCTTCATAACTCCAAACAGCTTAAGCAGGTTTTTCTTCTTATCGATATAAGACATAAGCCTTCGGAAAACGACAGACTGATGTACAGCTGGATCTGCGATCAGGGATATGAACCGACGGTGATAGCTACTAAGCTGGATAAGATAAACAGAAGCCAGATTCAAAAACAGGTTAAGCTTATAAAAGAAACCCTTCAGTGTACACCTGAGACGATGGTTATTCCTTTCTCGGCGCAGTCAAAGCAGGGCAGAGACGAGATATATGCCATCTTAGATAAGCTTACGGTAGACAATGGGTAGAAAATAATAAAGAAAAGCAATAAAAAACCGGAGCAATAAGCTCCGGTTTTTGTTTGGATCGTTAAAGTTAGTTTATTTAACAACAGTAACGTTTACAGCGCGCTTGCCCTTTTCATCATCCTGGATGTCGAATGTAACGCTTGCATTCTCCTCGAGGGTCTTGTATCCCTCTCCTGTGATTCCGCTGTAGTGTACAAACACGTCTGATCCGTCTTCGTTGGTGATAAATCCGTATCCTTTCTGCGCATTGAACCACCTAACA
Source organism: uncultured Lachnospiraceae bacterium (assembly GCA_902790935.1). Lineage (GTDB taxonomy): Bacteria > Bacillota > Clostridia > Lachnospirales > Lachnospiraceae > AC2028. Next base: position 11,340 of record CADATP010000037.1, read on the forward strand.
GTTCCCTTGTTCATTTTGGTGCCTCCTTGAGTCTATTGGTCTTTACGACCAGTTAATATTTCTTGTAATTCAAGATAGTAAAAAAAAACACATATCTGTAAAAACTTGAAAGAGCACAAGTCTTACAAAACATGTGAGATCAAAGCACCATCGAGAATTACACGCTAATTCTAACATTAGGTTAGAATAGTGTCAATATGTATTATTATTTTTTCTTAATCATTTATTTATTTTTTTTTTACATTTTACTACTTGAGTTTTCGTGCTTTGGTGTTATAGTTGTAATAGAACAAAGATAAGTAAAAGAGTATATTTATACATACTGTATGCATGGGAGGTGGATAGCATGAATGTTAGTAAATTCACACAAAAGTCAATGGAGGCTGTGAATAATCTTGAAAAGATTGCATATGAATACGGTAATCAGGAGATAGAGCAGGAGCATCTGCTTTTAAGTCTTATTACTATTCCTGACAGCCTTATAAAAAAGCTTATAGAAAAGATGGATATTGATTCCGAACACTTTAACCAAAGGGTAGTTGATGGAATCGAAAAGAGGGTTAAGGTAAGCGGAGGAGATCTCCGCATCGGACAGGCCTTAAACAAAGTCCTTGTAAGCGCCGAGGATGAGGCCCATTCTATGGGGGATGAGTACGTTTCCGTAGAGCACCTGTTTTTATCAATGTTAAAGCATCCTAATCCTGAGATCAAGAATATCATGAAGGAGTACGGAATAACCGTTGAACGCTTTTTACAGGCCTTGTCTACAGTACGTGGAAATCAAAAAGTAACCGGTGACAATCCCGAGGCTACTTACGATACACTCGAAAAGTACGGTGAAGACCTTGTGGAAAAGGCCGGAAAGCAAAAGCTTGACCCTGTGATAGGAAGAGACAGCGAGATACGAAATGTTATACGTATCCTTTCTCGTAAGACCAAGAATAACCCTGTACTTATCGGTGAGCCCGGCGTAGGTAAAACCGCAGTAGTAGAAGGCCTGGCACAAAGGATCGTCAGAGGAGACGTGCCCGGCAACCTTAAGGATAAAAAGATATTTGCTCTTGATATGGGAGCTCTTGTAGCCGGTGCTAAGTACAGAGGAGAATTTGAGGAAAGGCTTAAGGCTGTTCTCGAGGAAGTAAGAAAGAGCAACGGAAAGATCATTCTTTTTATTGATGAACTTCACACCATCGTTGGAGCCGGAAAAACCGATGGTGCGCTCGATGCGGGTAATATGCTTAAGCCTATGCTCGCAAGAGGTGAGCTGCACTGTATCGGTGCTACGACTCTTGATGAGTACAGACTCTATATTGAAAAGGACCCTGCCCTTGAGCGACGTTTCCAGCCTGTTATGGTGGACGAACCAACGGTTGAAGATACGATATCGATATTAAGAGGCCTAAAGGAAAGATACGAGAATTACCACGGCGTAAAGATCCTCGACAGCGCTCTTGTTTCCGCAGCGGTTCTTTCCAACAGATATATATCCGACAGATTCCTTCCGGATAAGGCTATTGACCTTGTGGACGAGGCCTGTGCTTTGATTAAGACGGAAATGGACACTCTTCCTGCGGAGCTTGACGAGATGAACCGTCATATTATGCAGCTTGAGATAGAAGAAACTGCTCTTAAAAAAGAGGATGATAATCTTAGCCGCGAAAGACTGGAGGCCCTGCAAAAAGAGCTATCCGGCTTAAGAGAGGAATTTGCTGCACAGAAGGCCCAGTGGGACAATGAGAAAAATGCCGCTGAAAAGCTTTCCGAACTTAGAAAAGAGATTGAGCAGGTAAAGGACGATATAGCAATAGCTCAAAGAGACGGAGATTACGAGAAGGCATCGGAACTTCAGTACTCAAAGCTTCCCGCACTTCAAAAGAGCTTAGCCGCTGAGGAGGAAAAGCAGGAAAATACTTCCGGAACTGAAAAGCTTGTCAGAGAAAGAGTGGAAGAGGATGAGATCGCAAAGATCATATCCCGCTGGACCGGAATCCCTGTTGCAAAGCTTACGGAGAGCGAAAGAAGCAAGACTCTTCATCTTGACGATGAACTTCATAAGCGTGTTATGGGCCAGGACGAAGCCGTTACAAGAGTGAGCGAAGCTATCCTGCGCTCAAAGGCCGGCATTAAGGATCCGAGAAAACCCATTGGTTCTTTCCTCTTCCTCGGCCCTACCGGTGTAGGAAAGACCGAGCTTGCTAAATCCCTTGCCGCATCTTTGTTTGATGATGAGAACAATATCGTCAGGATCGATATGTCCGAGTATATGGAGAAATATTCAGTCTCAAGGCTTATCGGAGCGCCTCCCGGATATGTGGGATACGAGGAGGGTGGCCAGCTTACCGAGGCTGTACGCAGAAAGCCCTACAGTGTTGTCCTCTTTGACGAGATAGAAAAGGCTCATCCCGATGTGTTCAACGTTCTTTTACAGGTAATGGATGATGGACGTATTACGGACTCTCAGGGACGAACGGTTGACTTTAAAAACACGATCCTTATTATGACATCAAATATCGGTGCACCTTACCTTCTTGAGGGTATAGATGCAAATGGCGAGATTAAGCCCGATGCTGAAAAGATGGTTATTGACGATCTAAAGGCGCATTTCAGGCCTGAGTTTTTGAACCGTCTTGACGAGACGATCCTCTTTAAGCCTCTTACAAAGGATAATCTCTCCGGAATCATTGATCTTATTATATCGGATATAAATAAGAGACTTGATGAAAAGAGAATCCACGTAAGACTTACAGACAGCGCAAAGGCATTTATCGCTGATGAAGCGTATGACCCCGTTTACGGTGCGAGACCGCTTAAGAGATATGTTCAAAAGCATATTGAGACTATGGCTGCAAGGCTTATTCTTTCCGATACGGTTTCCGAGGGCGATACCATACAGATCGATGTGCGCGGCGGCGAACTTGTTGCGGATGCTTTAAAACAGCTCGCTTAAAAAGATTTATTTTACAGATATTTCCATTAAGACCCCTTGGAAAGGTTATTGGTTTCCAAGGGGCCTTTTTTGGTGTATACTGTAAGTTAAGTGATTTATTTTGAGGAAATACCCAGTGTTTAATATAAATATAAAAAAGTATATGGCGGGAGCACTCTGCGTACTGCTTCTTTTCCTTTGCCCGGCTGTAATGGCGGGATGCGGTACAAAGGTCGTGCTAACAACCGGTTTTAATAAAGATGAAGTCTTTAGGCTCAGCGATAGGAGCTGCTATCTGCCGGAGATAATGGTTTATCTTACGGATATTCAAAACCAGTATGAATCGGTATACGGAAGCGGAATCTGGTCGGCGTCCCTGTCGGGAGTGTCCCTGGAAGAAAACGTTAAAGACACGGTCCTTGCAAAGATAGCCCAGGTCAAGACCATGTATCTTATAGCGCAGGAAAAGCAGATAGTTTTGACACCTGAGGAAGAAAAGCTCGCGGGAAAGTGTGCCGAAGAATACTACTCCCTTTTATCCGATGAGGAAATAGCGTATCTCGGAGTGAATGAGGAGATGCTTAAAGAGATGTACTGCGAGTACGCACTTGCCGATAAAGTAGTTTTTAAGCTGATCGAGGATATCAATCCGGAGATCAGTGATGATGAGGCAAGAACAATTGTACTTCAGCATATTTATATTTCAACCGGAGTAACCGACGGTGCGGGGAACTTTGTCAGCTACGATACGGAAGAAAAGGCAAGCAGATATAAAACTGCCACACAGCTGCGGCAGCAGGCTCTCGACGGTGAAGATTTTGAAGCCCTTGCCGCCAAGTACAGCGAAGACGCCGAGATTACCCTTTCCCTTGAGAGAGGGGTTATGGAAAAGACTATAGAGGATGTCACTTTTGGTCTGGAGACCGGTGAGATCAGCGAGGTTATTACCAATGATTCCGGTTATCATATTTTTAAATGTATAAGTACGCTGGACAGGGCCCAGACGGATCTTAATAAGGAAAGGCTTGTTGAGGAGCGCAGGCAAAAGGCTTTTGCCGACGAATACAATACTTTTGTAGCGGGAATAGTAAAGAATCTGAACGAGGAACTTTGGGACTCGGTTGAACTTTCCGAGAAGATACAGATCGGTGCGGATTTCTTTGGGATATATGACAGTTATTTTGAAGAATAAATGTTAGAAGGTAAGGTATGGGTAAAGAGACTCTTATTCTTGTTGTAGATGACGCGGAGATCAATCTTAAGATTGCCGAAAAGATCATATCACGTGAATACAGTGTAGAGTGTGTTTCCAGCGGTGAAGACTGTCTGGCCTATTTAATGGATCACAATCCGGATCTTATACTGCTTGATCTGCATATGCCGGAGCTGGACGGGTTTGAGGTTATGGAGAAGCTTAAAGCCTCGTCTAACTGGAAGGATATTCCGGTTATTTTCCTTACTGCGGACAGTGACCATGACTCTGAGATCCAGGGATTTGAGCTTGGGGCCATGGACTTTATAACAAAACCCTTTGTGGCTGAGGTAATGATGAAACGAGTTGCGAGGGTTTTAGAGCTCAGTACGCTCCAGAAAAACCTTGTAAGCGAGGTTAAAAAGCAGACTGCTGTGGCTGAGGAGCGTAGAGAAAAGGTTGAGCAGATGTCTATCAGGATGATCCAGGCATTTGCGACCACGCTTGACGCAAAGGATGCGTACACAAACGGACATGCCAGCAGAGTTGCACAGTACGCTGCAGCTCTTGCAAAGAAGCTTGGATGGGATGCGGAGAGGATCGAATCTCTTAAGTCCGCTGCAATCCTGCATGATATCGGAAAGATTTCCGTACCGGACAGAGTCCTAAACAAGACCGGCAGACTTAGCGATGAAGAGTTCGGGATGATCAAGGCCCATACTCTTGTGGGAAGCGATATCCTTGAAAAGACCGGACTGTTTGACTTTGCCCAGGATGTCGCAAGACATCATCACGAGAGATATGACGGCACCGGATATCCGGACCGTTTATCCGGGGAGAATATTTCCTGCGAGGCGAGAATAGTCGGTATCGCCGATGCGTTTGATGCCATGAGTTCGAAGAGGGTTTACCGTCCTGCCCTCCCCCTTCCTTCTATTAAAGATGAACTTATAAAGGGAAAGGGTACCCAGTTTGATCCTACGTTTGCTGATATTTTTATTGAAATGTTTGAACACGGTGAGCTTGATTCTATTATGCAGGCGTACCGAGGTGCCGGGGATGAAACAAGCCTTGAGCCTTCGGAGGAGGAGATCAGCTCCGGCGGTCTGCTTCACAGAAGCGAAGGTGTAAGACGTATCGAAAAGGCTATGGCTGAGAGCAAAGGCTGTCTTATCATATTTGATCTTGATAATTTAAAAGCAGTAAATGAGAGCGAGGGACACTCGGCCGGAGACAGAGCTCTTGAGCTTATCAGCCGTATCCTGGAGGATTACGGCAAGGGCATCGCATGCAGGTTCGGAGGAGATGAGTTTGTCCTTTTCATTCCTTATATCTCAAAGGAAGAGGGAGAAAGATGTGCTGACGAGATTATGAACGACTTCGCAGCAAGAAAGAGCGGGCTGAGCGAATTTTCAAAGCTGTCCCTTTCTGCCGGAATCTGTATGTCGGATACGATAGACAGGTTCAGCGATGTTTACAACAATGCGGACAAGGCACTTTATTACGTAAAAAGAAGCGGTAAATCGGGCAAAGCTCTGTATGAGACAGCTGAGAACTTTTCCAGAAAGCATTCCAATATCGAGCTCTTGCTTATAATACAGAAGATCAAGAGACTTAAAAGCGGACAGAGTGCTTCCTACGGATATCAGGGTAAGGAGATGGAAAGATTACTTACGAGGCTTATTTCGGAGCAAAGCCGAAGCCTTGGCGAGTACGCTTTTGTAATGATCACACTGGAAAATGCTCCCGGAGAGACGCATTATATCGAGGAGATAGAGAGCGCTATGGAGAGCATGGAGTACGCCATAAAAGAGGTTACAAAGGAAAACACCGAGTGTATCAGATACAGCAATGTCCAGTACCTTCTTGTATTTAAAGACGAGAGCAAGTCAAAAGCCGAAGGAGATACGGAGAAGATAGTTGCGGAGTTCTACAAACATTCTGTAGACACGGGTCTTCAGGCTTCTTATGCAATTGAAATGATGCCATAGTCGGCCATGCAAAATTTTTTTAAAGAAAATAGAAATACTTGTTGACAGTTCGAGATAATTTAGATAGAATAACATAGTCGGTTTTGAACCGAACAAAATGTGTCCGTAGCTCAGCTGGATAGAGCAACGGCCTTCTAAGCCGTGGGTCGGGGGTTCGAATCCCTTCGGGCACATTTATATGGTGGGTATAGCACAGCTGGTTAGCGCGTCAGATTGTGGTTCTGAAGGTCGAGGGTTCGAATCCCTCTACCCACCCGCAAGCTTAGGTAATGATTCATTTGATCGCCGGGCCCACGTAGGGCTATCGCCAAGCGGTAAGGCACAGCACTTTGACTGCTGCATTCGGCGGTTCGAATCCGCCTAGCCCTGTTCGGAATATTGTTTCCGTTTAATGTCGACATACCGCAATGCGGTATGCATTTTTTACAATGGGACACTAGCTCAGTCGGTAGAGCACTTGACTTTTAATCAAGTTGTCGCGGGTTCGATTCCCGCGTGTCTCACACTTAAAAGAACCGTAAATCTTCGGATTTACGGTTTTTTTATACTTTTATAATGCTTTGTTAATGTGATAATTTGCAATTAAATGTTTAAATAATCTATAATTAATAAGTTACCGAGATAAAGCGCTAAAAAGTCCTGGCAGCTTATAAGGAGAGAGAAAAATGGCTATAACTGATACAAAAATCGGGGGTGTTTCCCCATCGGAGGTTCCGGAGAGTTTTAAACTCAGCAAACTGTCACTAACCTTTGGCATTATGTCCCTTGTGGTTTTGCCGGTTTTTTCGGCTCCCGGGCTTATACTGGGGCTTCTTGCTGCGGCAAAGGAAAAGTCTGCAAGGAAGTTTTATATACCCGGAATAGTTACCTCCGCCATATCCATTGGCCTTGTGATCATATGCTTTGTTCTATTCAGAGTTATACTGGCTGTATTCGGACTGAAGATTACAGACCTTAAGGATATTCAGTACTGTATGGAAGTTATAGCGGACTTTATAGTAGAGCACTCGTAGGATGCTCTTAGAAACAAACCGGAAAACGGGGAAAAGCATTATAGGAAGGAAATTATGAAAAAGAAATCAGGAAGAATCGTATTTTGTGTTGCCGTTTTAATAGTCTTTTTGCTGATGGCGGCAGTTTTGGAACTTAGTAAGAACACTTTGCCGGGATTTATTTTACTGGCAATAGTTACATGCTGTTTTGCTTTTGTTTTTGTAAAGAAACTTAGCGGCGGAAAGGCACTTTTTAAAGTACTTGGATGGCTTTGCTTTGTTATACTTTTTGCGGTAATACTCATCGCAACAAAGCCGCCCGTAAAGGCAATACCTGCGGCAGATTATAAAAATATAGTAAGAACTGATATTGTTGAAACCGAAAAAGGACAGGTAAGGGGCGTTCTTTCCGAGGACGGAGAGATAGAAATCTATGCGGGAATACCTTACGCCAAGCCCCCTGTAGGTCCCCTAAGATGGAAAGAGCCTGTTTCACCGGAGGCATGGGAAGGCGTGCTTGAGGCGGATTCCTTTGCGCCTATGAGTATGCAGCCTACTAATCTGCCTATTTACGACTCGCTGGCCCAGATCATCGGATATCATGATTACAAGATTTCTTTAAAGGATAACTTTGTAGCTCCCGTCAGCGAGGATTCACTGTATTTAAATATCTGGAAGCCTGCGGGAGATGTGGAGAATCTGCCTGTACTTGTATATATTCACGGCGGTTCACTTCAGACCGGACAGCCCTGGTATGAGGACTATAGCGGACAGGGATTGGCAAGAGAGGGTGTTATAGTTGTAAATATGGGATACAGACTGGGTGTATTCGGATTTCTTGCAGATGAGAATCTTGCTGCCGAGTCGGCCAACGACACAACCGGCAATTACGGACTTCTTGACCAGATAAAGGCCCTTGAATGGGTAAGGGATAATATAGCGGCCTTTGGCGGAGACCCGGAAAATGTTACCTTATCCGGAGAGTCAGCGGGTTCTGCCTGCGTCAGCGCTCTTTGTACTTCGCCTCTTGCAAAGGGATTATTTAAAAGAGTTTTATTAGAGAGCTCTACTGTGACTGCTGTTTCGCCTACCCATTCTTTCAGACTCCTCCCTGAGGCTCTTGAAAGCGGTAAGGAACTTAAAGAAAGGTATAATGCACAGTACATAAACGATCTTAGAAAGATAGATGCAAAGAAGCTGGTTAAGGAAGCAGATACCCAGCACCATATGACTGTTGACGGATACGTTCTTGAAAAGACGCCCCATGAAGCTTATCTTGCAGGTGAGTTTAATGAGGAAAAGATCATCCACGGATATAATCTCCATGAGGGAGAAGCTTTTATACTTTTTGATCAGGCAAATCTCTCCAATTACGAAAAGAAAGTACGGGATTACTTCGGAGAGCTTGCGGATGAAGTGTTTGAAATTGAAAACATGAACGGTCTTTTTCACATAACTTCATCTCATGGCATATATGAATCAGCAGTCTGCATACTCGCAGCCGGATCAAGCAGAAAAACGCTGCCTATAAAAGGACTCAGTGATTACGAGGGCAAAGGTGTCAGCTACTGTGCCGTATGCGACGGATTTTTCTACAAGAATCTGCCTGTAGCTGTAATAGGAAATGCCGAATACGCTGTAAGCGAAGCGAAACATCTGACATCAATTGCGTCCGAAGTTACAATTCTCACAAACGGACTCAGTATGACTGCTTCTGTACCTGATGAAATCAAAGTCAATGAATCACCAATTGCATCAATTGAAGGCGATGATCTGCTTCATAAAGTTGTATTCAAAGACGGGAGCACACTCGATGTCGAAGGTGTTTTTGTAGCAATAGGCACAGCTTCATCTGTAGATCTCGCGCGCAAGCTTGGTGTTGTTGACAGCGAAGGAAAGATCGATGTTGATGAAAATATGGCCACATTTATTCCGGGATTCTACACTGCAGGCGACTGCAACGGCGGACTTCTTCAGGTTGCAAAAGCTGTCGGCGAAGGAGCTATCGCAGGAACATCCGCAGTAAAATATGTAAAAAGCCTAAAATCAAAATAACTCCTGATTGTTATATGACAAATTAACTGCTTCTGTCGCCAATATCTGTGCGTTGTTGATCAACTGCTCAGCCGCTAAAAAATGCGCTGACCGCGGCATCATAATTTACGGCCACCGCGCACCCGGATTTTTGATAAAAATCAATTGCGGCTTATCTGAAAGCAAAGGATTATTTTGACAATATGCAGTCAAAGTTTATTGATTGGTAACGCCTGTATCAGTTCCACGTGAAACAACTGAAAAATATAAATGCTTAACTAAAAAATACAGTAATGTTTTACCAATAGAAAATCAATTAAAGCCATGCCTTGCTATGGAATATTTTAACAAAACAACTTGTACTGCACTCTGCAGATGTCAATATAAAAAATATAATTTGCCAGATATGTCTCCCAGTAGATTGGAAAACTGATTCACTATTAATGGCTATGCAGCCAAATTCTCTTTGCAAAGAGAATTGCGTGCATCTGATGTGGCATTAATCTGAATATCCTCAGATTAATGCCACATAATTTCATCAGAATTGACACTAACCATGCCTAAAGACGGTAGATTCTTGAGAAGTTTGATGAATGACTAACGCCTGACAACATATACTGAAGGGGTTAATTATCAGAATATCCTTCTTCTCAAGGGACTTGCCAGCTTCTGCACAGTTCCCCTAAGCCAACGTTCTGCTTAATTTTACGAAGTATGCCTGTAGAAACGTTTACACCTGCGTTGCCAATTCTTCCATCAGCAAACTGTACCAGCCACAATAGACATGTTTTCCGCTGAATGCCCATATGTACAGCTGCTAGTGATTGCAGACAGGAATGTCGTCTAAGTTCATGCAGCTTGCTCTTGATGTGCAGGTTTCCTCTTATTCATGTACCTCATGTCACAATGCTCACAACGGCCTTCCAGTGTTTTCCTTAACATGGAATATTCCCCTTTTGAAAAATCCTTGATGACGCTCTAT
>CADATP010000038.1 GCA_902790935.1 uncultured Lachnospiraceae bacterium
TGGAAAGTGGGAATCGTTATGACGGACATTATTACCGGAAAGCGGCTTTATAAGGATTTAAAAAGGGTGATCAAAGCTTAGCTTAAGGGGTAAAAGGAGAGCAGATTATGGAGGAATTACAGGGCGTCCACTACGACGCGTTTATAAGTTACAGACACAGCGAGCTTGACAGCTTTGTTGCGGAAAATCTCCACAAAAAGCTGGAGGCTTTTAAGCTGCCCGGGTCTGCAAAAAGCAAGGCAAAAAGCGGAAAGACAAAGATAAGCCGCATCTTTAGGGATGTGGATGAACTGCCCCTTTCCGACAATCTCTCCGATCCCATAAACAATGCTCTTGCAAACTCGGATTTTTTGATCACGATCTGTACGCCGCGCTATCCGCAGTCAAGATGGTGCTTAAAGGAGATCGAGACATTTTTACAGCTCCATGACAGGGAGCATATACTTGTTGTCCTTGCGGAGGATGAGCCGTCCGCATCCTTCCCGGAGATCCTTACCTACGAGCAGGTAGAGATTAAGGATGAAAACGGCAATATCAGATTTGAGAAAAAGCAGATCGAGCCCCTTGCCGCTGATACAAGAGGGGAGAATAAAAAAGAGATCCTAAAGGCTATGGATACGGCGGTTTTAAAGCTTTGCGCCGCTATCTTCGGGATGAACTACGATGACCTGCGCCAGCGCCATAGGGAGCAAAGGATTAAAAAGATGGTGACGGTTTTCGGAAGCATCGGGGCAGCAGTCCTTCTTTTTGCAATCTTTGCTACTGTAATGCTGATCCGCATAAGCCATCAAAATGCCCTGATCTCAAGGCAGTACGCCGAGCTTAACGACAAATACGCGGGAGCAATGGCGCAGGTTGCGGATACGCTCCTTGGATGCGGCAGACGGAAGGATGCGGCCTATGTTGTAAGAGATGTATTGCCGGATAAGGAAGAAGGCTACAATGCGGGTGCACTGAAAAGGCTGTATGAATCTTTGAACATATATAGTGTCGGAGATGCTTACTATCCTGCCTGCAGCTATGATGTACCCGAGATGCCCTGGGAGTATAGGGTTTCCTTCGACAATAAGTACGTGCTAATAAATGAAGGCACTGAGGCTTATGTCTTTGACCGTGACGGCGCGCAGGTTAATGCTTTGCCTGGTGACCCCGAGGACGCGGGAAGCATATTTAAGGCTGATTTTTGCGGAAGCAGCGGAGTGATAACTGTCCTTGACGGCGAGGCCGAGTACCGCCGGGTACTTGGGGATGAGGTCAAATCTATCGATACATCAACTTCAATATCTTTTATCTCGCCCTCCGAGGACGGGCAGATCACACTGCTCTACGGAGAGGATGTTTTATACGGAGTAAATGAATCCGGTGAGATTGCTTACGAGATAAATGTGAGCGAAGTCTTTGAGGAATCCTATCTTGATATGATGTCTGCGGATTTTGAGGGTGGAAGGTTTATCGCGGTATTTATGGATTATTCCGGAAGGATTGACATTTTGATGGCGGAAGAAGCAAGCGGAAAGGTTATCGTCTCCTTCACAAAGGAATCACCGATGGATATTTGCGCGATCCTTGACGGGGACAATATCATCTTCGCTATGCCGGGAATGGGAAACTTTAATGATTCTACGAGAATCTATTCCATAGATACTCTGACGGGCGAGACTCTCTGGATTAGGGATGTGCCTTCGTTTTTGGCAGTTGATATCTGCGTTTCCGACAATATGGTATTTGTCTACGATAGGTATATAATGCTTGTCCTTGATAAAAAACAGGGCGGCGTAAAGAATTATTACAATTCCGATAAGGCGATAATAGAGTTTTGGCCGGATAAAGAGGAGGACTGCGCGTATTACGTCTCTCAGGAGGGTAAGGTCTTTTTCTGCAATGAAACTTATACAGGCGAGTGGAATGAGAATTTCTTTTCCGTGATGCCGACGGAATTTTTGCTTGATGCGCATTATCAAAAGGGTGACCTTTACTACTGGTTTGACAAGGCGAGTTATATTACAAGATATTCAAAGGAGGAGACTGCGGCGGAAAAGATAGAAAACGGCGATGAATATGAAGTGAAGCTCTTTTACGAAAAAGATGCGAGCGAGGCCATAGAGTCGGCTGATAATCTGTCATGGAGCCTTAAAAATGCGGATACTGCGTTTTATTCGGATGATGATAAATATATCGTCGCCCAGTATTCAAACAAGACGACCAAGATAATCGACGCCGAAAGCTTTGAGATAAAAAAGAATCTGCCGATTTCGGATTCGATGCTCTCAAGCCTTACGTATTATGAAAAGCTTGGCGGATATGTGCTTACAGCTTCGGTTTATTCGTATATTCTGGACAAGGATTTTAATGTGATAAGCCGCACATATTCCATAGCCGCCCAGGAGGGGGACTGTCTGATCGTTCGCGCGCCGGATTCGCAAGTTTACAGCGTGCCCATAGTTTCCTACGGGGAGCTTATTGAAAAAGCCGACGAATATCTTGGAGATTACGAGCCGCCGGCTGATGTTAAGGACAAATACGAGATCAGATAAAATCGAATGCGGCTTTGAGGCATGAATAAAAGTGTACCTGCGCCGATATAACGAAATCTGATGAATTATGTATTAGTACTTTAAACTTGGTATGAAATTGTGATAAAATATAATACGCTTTTATGGCGAGTTATGTAATTTTACAAATATTGGCATGAGCCTATACGGAATAATAGGAGGAAAAACCATGGGTTACAAGGAAGAATACAATTATTGGATCAATGATGATTATTTTGATCAGGCTACCAAGGATGAGCTTCTTTCAATTAAGGACAATGAAACTGAGATAGAGGAAAGATTCTACAAGGAACTTGAATTCGGTACCGGCGGACTTCGCGGAGTTATCGGAGCCGGAACAAACCGAATGAATATCTACACTGTTCGTAAGGCTACCCAGGGTCTTGCAAATTATATTTTGAAGAATGGTGACCCCAAGAAGGGTGTTGCAATTTCTTGCGACAACCGTCGTATGAGCCCCGAGTTTTCGAAGGAGACTGCTCTTTGCCTTGCCGCTAACGGAATCAAGGCATACATCTTTGACTCTCTTCGTCCCACTCCCGAGCTTTCCTTCGCATTAAGAGAGCTTGGATGCACAGCGGGCGTTATGGTCACCGCCAGCCACAATCCCCCCGAGTACAACGGATACAAGGTTTACTGGGAGGATGGCGCACAGATCACCGCACCCATCGACAAGGATATTATTTCCGAAGTTAAGTCTATTACCGATTACCATACCGTTAAGACTATGGATATCGAAGCCGCTAAGGCAGCAGGTCTCTACGAAGTTATCGGAAAAGAGATCGATGACAAGTACATGGAAGCTTTAAAGAAGCAGATCATCCATCCCGAGATCATCAAGGCTGTAGCTAAGGATATCAAGATTGTTTACACTCCTCTTTGCGGAACCGGAAACCTTCCTGTTCAGCGCATCTTAAAGGAGCTTGGATTTGAGAATGTATACGTAGTTGAGGAGCAAAAGGGTCCCGATCCCGAGTTTACAACCCTCGAGTATCCCAACCCTGAGGATCCCAAGGCATTTACCTACGCCCTTCGCCTTGCTAAGGAAAAGGATGCGGATATCGTACTTGCTACCGATCCCGATGCTGACCGTCTCGGCGTATACGCTAAGGATACAAAGACCGGCGAGTATGTTTCCTTTACCGGAAATATGTCCGGAATGCTTATCGCTGAGTATATCTTAAGAGAGCGCACAGCTACAGGCACAATGCCCGAAAACCCCGCTCTTGTTACAACTATTGTTACTACAAATATGACAAAGCCCATTTCGGCTGCTTATAATGTAAAGCTTATCGAGGTTCTTACCGGATTTAAGTATATCGGAGAGCAGATCAAGTGGTTTGAACAGAACCACACCTACAACTACGCATTCGGACTCGAGGAGTCTTACGGATGCCTCGTTGGTACTCATGCAAGAGACAAGGATGCTATCGTTGCCGTTATGGCTCTTTGCGAGGTTGCTTCCTTCTGCAAGAACCAGGGCAAGACTCTCTGGGATATGATGATCGATATATATGAGAAGTACGGCTACTACAAGGAAACTCAGTACACCATCACAATGAAGGGAATCGACGGCGCCAAGCAGATCGCTGACACAATGGAGAAACTTCGTAACAATCCGCCCAAGGCATTCGGCGACCTCAAGGTTTTGAAGTTCAGAGACTACGAGAAGGATGTTATCCTTGATATGGAGACCGGCGAGAAGACTACAACCGGTTTACCTAAGTCAAACGTTCTCTACTTCGAGCTTCCCGATGACAACTGGTGCTGTGCAAGACCTTCCGGAACCGAGCCCAAGATCAAGTTCTATATGGGTGTTAAGGGAACCAGTCTTGAAGATGCACAGGCCCGCGTTGAGAAACTTACCGCTGATCTCAAGGCTGTGCTGTAAGCACCGGCCTCAGGTTTGCCGGAGTCTCAGACTTGCCACGCAGTAAGGCGCCGCGGTACTTCGCAAGGTACGGCGCTGTGGCAAGTTTGTATGTACCCGGCACCGCCTCTCGGCTATGACGTCTTCGAGCAGCGGTACTAATCTCAAACTTCGCTGATGCTCGTTTTCGATAAGTGCCGGCCTCAGACACATTGCCGGATTACACACAAATCTTGCCGCAGCGCCTGAATTTGAAGGTGTATGCAAATAAGCGCATAAATACATATAAAAGATAGTAAGAGCATAAGGTATCAGGCGCTTGCCAGATTCTTATGCTTTTATTTAAGACAATAGGCATGTAGGAAAGAGAAAACTTGTAAACCGCATGCCGGGAGGCGCCGCGGCGGGCATGCGGAATTAGAAAAGTTAGAAAAACACATGGATAAATCAAGTTTCAAGAAGAAAAACAAAATACAGAAGGCCATAACCATACTTAAGGAGAAGGGACCCGTGGAGCTTGGAAGAAAAGTGCAAAGAAAGCTTGCGGCTCCCTGGAAGTATCATAAATGGTTTGTGGCGCAGAGGGCGACTAAAGAAGAGCTTGCAGCTCAGAGGCAGCAGACGTTTGCCTACGAGCCCAAGATCAGTATCCTTGTTCCGACCTATCGGACTCCGATCCCGATGCTTAAGGAGATGATTGAGTCAGTCAGGGCTCAGTCCTACGAGAACTGGGAGCTTTGCATTGCGGACGGAAGCGTCGGCGCGCGGATTAACGCTGACGGTAGCATAGAGGGCGAGAAAGCCGGCGCGGCCCCGGTTTCTCCTCTTGAAAATGTCCTGTCAGAGTACCATGAAAAAGACCTGCGGATCGTATACCGCGTCCTTGATAAAAACGGCGGAATATCTTACAACACAAACTGTGCTTTTGAGCTTGCGACGGGAGATTTCATTGCCCTTTTGGACCATGACGATATCATCGAGCCGGATGCTCTTTTCGAAGTAGTTAAAAAACTTCAAAATAGAGAGACGAAGATTGTCTACACGGACGAGGATAAGGTTTCAAACAATTTAAAGCATTTTATGGATCCTAATCTGAAGCCTGATTTTTCAATAGATCTTTTCAGAAGCCATAATTATATTACACACTTTTATGTTGTAAGCGCGGACATCTACCGCGAGGTTGGCGGAGAAGATTCGAAGTACGACGGAGCGCAGGATTACGAATTCATGTTCCGCTGTATTGAGAAAGCTCTGAATGACGCAGGCTGCAGCTTTGCAGAGGGAAAGGCTGAAGGCGCTTCAGGATGCGAATCCCATGAAGGAATGATTGATTTCGGAGCGGACAAGGCACGAAGCGTCATCGCGCATGTGCCGAGAGTACTTTACCACTGGCGCCTTGCGAAGGGCTCGACTGCCGAGAATCCCGAGAGCAAGATGTACGCGTACGAATCGGGAAGAGCCGCGGTAGAGGAACACTTAAAGCGCATGCAAATCCCGGCAAAGGTTGAGATGACGGATATGTGGGGTATGTACCATGCAAAGTATGAAGTGATTGGGAACCCCCTCGTATCAATAATTATCCCAAGCAAAGACCATACGGACGATCTCGACAATTGCATCCGCTCAATCGTAAAGAAGAGCACATACAAAAATATCGAGTTTATAATCGCTGAGAACAATTCAGAGAACGAAGAAACCTTTGGTTACTACGAGAAGATTACCGAAGAGCTTCCAAATGTAAAAGTAGTTAAGTGGGAGAAGGAGTTTAACTACGCCGCAATCAACAATTTTGCCGCAAAAAAGGCGCGGGGAGAATACTTCCTTTTCCTTAATAACGACACGGAGCTTATCACCGAAACGGCCATCGGCGAGATGCTTGCTATAGCTGAAAGAAAGGACGTCGGTATAGTAGGGGCGAAGCTCCTTTACCCCGACGATACTGTTCAGCATGCCGGAATACTTCTGGGATTCAGGGGCTACGCCCAGCATGCTTTCGTCGGAATCGGACGAAACGAGTTCGGATTTATGGTAAGGGCAAGGATCAATTGCAATTACAATGCCGTAACCGGAGCTTGTCTTATGATCTCGAAGGAAGACTTTGAAGCTGCCGGCGGATTCAGCGAGGATTTCCCAGTGGCTGGAAATGATGTTGATCTTTGTCTTAAAGTAAGAAAACAGGAAAAACTTGTGGTTTACAATGCCTTTTCGGAGTGGTATCATTACGAATCAAAGTCGAGGGGCTACGAAGATACCCCCGAAAAGAAAGAAAGATTCGAGCGCGAAGTTGCGCACTTTAGACAGGTTTGGAGCGAAAAACTCGCAAAGACCGATGAGTACTATAATCCAAACTTCGATATGAACGCCGGACCGTACGAACTGTAGTATATGAGTACAAAAACAAACATAAACAAGACCATAAATTACATAAAGAAAAATGGCCTGAAATCCACTTTCTTCGAGGTGGCGGAGAGACTTACGAGAAAGAGGGAGTGCTATATTCCTCACCACGCTTCCGATGATGAACTTAAGGCTCAGAGAAGAGAAAGCGGACTTTTCGATTACAAGCCTCTTATCAGCGTTGTTGTTCCGATGTACAAGACTGAGAAGCGCTATCTTGAGGCGCTTATCTACTCTGTGGCCGGCCAGTCCTACGAAAACTGGGAGCTTATTCTGGTTGACGGCTCCGGGGACGCGGGAGAGCTTGGGAAGTTTGTAAGATCCCTGCCTGTCCCCGGAGAGAAGATAAGATACGCAGACCTTGGAGGAAACTTCGGAATCTCGGGAAACAGCAACAGGGGAATCGACCTTGCCTGTGGAGAGTATACCGCTTTGGTCGACCATGACGATCTTCTTGAAAGAGATGCTTTCTTTGAGATTGTTAAGGGACTTAACAGGGTTATTAAATCAAAAAAAGAGGAACAGACGGATCCGTATAAGCAGTTGCCGGAGGTTATCTACACGGATGAGGACAGGTGCGGAGAGTGCAATTGCCGGTTCTTTAATCCTATAAGAAAGCCGGATTACAACCCGGAGTATCTTCTTTCAAACAATTACATCTGTCATCTTGTTGTTATGAAGACCGAGCTTATAAAGAGATTGAGATTCAGGGAGGAGTTTAACGGAGCCCAGGATCATGACCTTTTACTAAGAGCGGCGGCGGAGAAAAGAAGCTTTTTACATATTCCAAAGATTCTGTATCATTGGCGCGTTTTTGCAGGATCGACATCCGGAAATACCGCCGCAAAGCTCTACGCCTACGAGGCAGGGAAAAAGGCTGCGGCTGAGGCAATTTCCGCTATTTTGCCTACGGATGTTAAGGTGAGAGCATACCGTACAAAACACGTGGGCGTGTACGGATTTGATTTTGAAGAAGATCCGATGGTTACACTGCGCACCTCCGGTTATTCCGAAGAGAATACAAATGCTAAAATCGGAGCTATGGGCGGCCTGGTCGTAAAGGCTGCGCCGGACGGAAGGATCCTTTCGGGCCCTTTTAAGGGAATGAGCGCGGCGGCCGGCGGCGAAGGAAACAGGCGGTTTATCATGCAGGAATGCGATGAGCTTGATATAAGAAATATCCGCCTTTGCAAGGAAGCGTACCCTATCTTTAAGCGCATTGTCGGGGTTCCCTACGAAGATTTTCCTCTAAGTTTCAAGGCGGATCTGTCGGCGGGTGATGAAGTAAAATTTAAGAAAATCCACGCCTGGGAGAGGATCTTTGATTACGAAACTTTGCCAAAGGATACGGATTTTAAAAAGCTTGGCAGCGACCTCTCAAAAGCTCTTAAAGACGAGGGTTACAGACTGATCTTTATGCCGGCCTGGGAAACTGTGGTCAAGTGATAAGCTGATTATTTTAAAACGAAATAATCCTTAAGAAAACTTAAGTTGAAGCAAGGGTGCAGTAGCCTTATAATCGATGATGTAAGGCTCTGCGCCTGTTTTATTTATTTAAAGCCTAAAAGGAGTAATCAAAAATGGCCAATAGGAAAAAGTCCGGTGCCAAGTCCGGAAAGATCGTGATCTTTGTGATCGAGTTTTTAGTGATCGCAGCTCTTCTCTTTGTACTTATCAAGTTTGTAATCCCCGCTACAAGGACTACAGAGAGCGGCGGACTTAACGTAGTAAAGATTGATGAGACAAAGCCCGAGGAAATCGGTATCGCTCAGGAAGTACAGAAGATGAGCGAGGACGGCGGTACAATGAGCGAGTATTTAAACATTGCTCTTTTCGGTATCGACTCTACAAGTACCAGCGTAAGCTCTCTTGAAAAGGGATTCAGAAGCGACTGCATCATGATCTGCAGCATCAACCAGACCACCGGAGATATCAAGCTTTGCAGCGTTTATCGTGACACTTACCTTAATACCGGTAAGGACACATACCAGAAATGTAACGCAGCTTACGCTCTCGGCGGAGGAAATGCCGCAGTCAGCATGCTTAACTCAAACCTTGACCTCGATATCACAAACTGGATGTCTGTAAGCTATCGCGGACTTGCCGATACCATCGACAGCCTCGGCGGAATCTATCTTGATGTCGATGAAGCTGAGATCGGCCATTTAAATGCATATCAGAGTGCTATTGCCGATGTTCTCAAGGAGGAGTACATTCCCCTTTCGGAGACCGGCTACCAGAAAGTAAACGGACTTCAGGCCGCTGCTTACTGCCGTATCAGATACACCGCAGGCGACGACTTCAAGAGAGCCGAGCGCCAGAGAGAAGTTCTCCAGGCTATCATCAATACCGCTAAGGGCGCAAACTCCGATAAGCTCGTAGAGACCTTCAACAAGGTTTCCGGAAGCGTACTTACTTCGATTGACGGCGATACCCTTCTTTCTATGGTTAAAAATATTGCAAAATACAAGGTTGTTGACGAGGGCGGATTCCCCGACGAGAGTATGAGAACAACCGGAACCATCGGTGCAAAGGGAAGCTGTGTAATTCCTACCAGCCTTTCAAGCAACGCAATCTGGCTTCACAAGTTCCTCTTTGGAGACGAAAATTACGTTCCTTCAGAGACGCTTGAGGCTTATTCATCGGTTATCTACTCCGATACTTCAAAATATGTTGGATACTAAAGCGGGAGAGCTTTGGTAAACTTGGGGCGAAATGTATAAAAGAAGTTTAAACGGCTGGATAAAGCATATAGATTTTACATTATTAGACATAGTCGCCATTCAGGCGGCTTATGTCCTGGCCTTTCTTCTGCGATTTCGGGTGATGGCGCTTCCTTACCAGAACGACTACTACTTAAGCGGAGCAAAGGTCATACTTGTTATCCATCTTATATTGTCAGCATTTACAGGGGAGTACAGTGGCGTGATAAGGCGTACTTTTTGGAAGGAGACGCGTTATTCGTTCCTGCACTCCACAATCGTATTTATAGGTCTTAACGTATATCTTGTTGCTGTTAAGTGGACGGAGGCTTACTCCCGTATTTTCCTTTATCTTTTCTGGATCATAATGTTTTTCGCGTTATGGTTTTCAAGGACAGTCCTAAAGCGCATCGTCAGAAAGCGCATGCTCAGCAGCAAGAACCGCTCCGTGCTCATCGTTATTACGAAAAAGCAGTATGCGGAGGAGATCGTAAAGAGATTCAAAAAAGACAGATACCATGAGTTTGCACTATCCGGAATAGTCTTTGAAGACTGCGACGGAACCGGGGAATTTGTTATGGATATCCCCGTTATCTGCTCTTATGACGGTTTCTACGAGTACGCGAGAAAGAATATCGTCGATGAGGTATTTATCTCGGACAACAATTTGGAGAGAGCCGAAGAGTACGCCGAGGAGCTCAAGAAAATGGGTATCACGATCCATTATCGTCTCCTCAACAACGACTCGGATAACCGCATGATCGAAAACTGCGGTGGTTTCCCGGTTTTAACCGTCGGTATGAATATCAAGACCGGCCCGATGCTGATGGTAAAGCGTATTGCGGATATCGTAGGAAGTATAATCGGACTTATCATAACCGGAATATGTTTCCTGATATTTGCTCCGATCATATTTATTCAGTCTCCGGGACCTGTTTTCTATACCCAGACAAGAATAGGCAAAAACGGCAGACGCTTTAAAATGTATAAATTCCGCTCGATGTATCCCAACGCCGACGAGATCAAGCAGGCGCTTATGGCAAACAACGAGATGGACGGAAATATGTTCAAGCTAAAGAACGATCCCAGGATCATTCCTATCGGACATTTTATCAGAAAGCATTCCATAGACGAGCTTCCGCAGTTCTGGAATGTTTTTAAAGGGGATATGAGCCTTGTGGGAACAAGACCTCCCACACTTGACGAATTCGAAAAATACGCAGTTCATCATAAGGCCCGCCTCGGATTTGCCCCCGGACTTACGGGACTTTGGCAGGTCAGCGGAAGAAACGAGATTAACGACTTTGAACAGGTTGTTGAGCTCGATACGAAATATATTATGGAGTGGTCGCTTCTTTTGGATATCAGGATCATCCTTAAGACTGTCAAGATTGTGCTTACAGGCAGAGGAGCGAGCTAAAGTTATGGCAGAGGTATTAGTTTCTATAGTCAATTACAAAACTTCAAAGAAAACCATAGAGGCTATAGGATCTATCCTTGCAAATACGCCCTGGGAGCTTTCTTACGAGATCGCTGTTGTGGACAACTCAGAGGATGAAGCGGAAGCCGAACGCCTTCGCGAGTTCGTAAGAAAATGCGACAATGTCAGCCTGTATGTTTCGGATTTCAACTTAGGCTTCGGCGCCGGAAACAATACGGCTTTTACTAAATTTGCCGATCAGGACACGAAGTACTTTGCGATAATCAATCCCGATATTGTTTTTAAGAGCAATTGTCTCGGGGTACTTAAAGCCTTTTTGGAGAAACATCAGGAGTTTTCCTGTGCGGT
This sequence comes from uncultured Lachnospiraceae bacterium, assembly GCA_902790935.1. Taxonomy (GTDB): domain Bacteria; phylum Bacillota; class Clostridia; order Lachnospirales; family Lachnospiraceae; genus AC2028. The sequence goes on from CADATP010000038.1 coordinate 11,311, forward strand.
ACCAAAGCTTCTTACCACGGAAGGCGAGATCCTTAAGGCTTACAGGAGGCAACCGACGGTTACGGATATGTTCCTCCGCCGCTTTATGCCTCACCTTTTCAAAAAGCGTTCCGCTTACCATACTATGCAGGATATGGACTACTCGAAGCCTTTTAAGGTTCCTTTTGCCCAGGGTTCATTTTTAATGGTCAGAGCGGATATTTATGAGGAGATCGGGGGATTCGACGAGGACTTCTTCCTATATATGGAGGATGCGGATCTTTGCAAAAGGCTTTGGGCAAAAGGCGCAGTTTGCTACGTCCCTACGGCCAAAGCGGTACATGAGTGGGAGCGGGAATCCGGCAAGAATATAAAGCTTTTCTTGCTTCATTTAAAATCTATGGTAAAATACTTCCGTAAATGGAATGGCAGAAATATTAACTTAAACTGATTTAAGGAGGCTATTCATATGTGTGGAATAGTTGGATATGTTGGAAGAAAACAGGCGGCACCCATCGTTCTCGATGGACTTGCAAAGCTTGAATACAGAGGATACGATTCCGCCGGAATTGCGATCCGCGACGGCGAGAAGCCCGCTGAGGTTGTCAAGGAAGTCGGAAAACTGGAGAATCTCTATAACAAGACTGATGGCGGAAAAGCCGTAAAGGGAACTTGCGGTATCGGACATACCCGTTGGGCAACCCATGGCGCTCCCTCTAAGACTAATGCCCATCCCCATGTTTCCGGAAACTGCACCGGATCCGGGTCCGGAGTTGTGGAGTCTGAAGTTGTGGGCGTTCATAACGGAATAATCGAGAATTTTGCCGAGCTTAAGGATAAGCTTTCCCGCCATGGCTATCAGTTCTACAGCCAGACAGATACAGAGGTTCTTGTTAAGCTTGTTGACTATTATTATAAGAAATACAAGATGGGACCTATCGATGCGATTGCCAAGACTCTTGTGCGTGTTCGCGGTTCATATGCCCTTGAGGTAATGTTCACCGATCATCCCGGCGAGATCTATGTTGCAAGAAAAGACAGCCCTATGATCATCGGTGTAAACGACGGTGAGTCCTTTATCGCTTCCGATGTTCCCGCTATCTTAAAGCATACGAGAAATGTTTACTACATCGGAAACCTTGAAATGGCAAAGATCGTTGCTGGCCAGGTTACTTTCTTTAACCTTGACGGCGACGAGGTACAGAAGGAATCCGTAGAGATCGAATTCTCCGCTGAATCTGCCGAAAAGGGCGGATTTGAGCACTTTATGATGAAGGAGATCCACGAGCAGCCCAAGGTTGTTACGGATACATTAAATAAGTATATTGTTGACGGAAAGATCGACCTTGCAGAAACCGGTCTTACCGACGAAGATATTAAGAAAATCTCACAGATCTATATCGTAGCCTGCGGCAGCGCATGGCATGTCGGAATGGAAGTCCAGTATGTTATCGAGGATATGGCAGGCGTTCCGGTAAGATGTGAGCTTGCATCGGAATTCAGATACCGCAAGATGCCTCTTAACAAGAATGCTCTTGTTGTGGTTGTTTCCCAGTCCGGCGAAACCGCTGATACTCTTGCGGCTCTCAGACTTGCAAAGGATAAGGGTATCAAGACTCTTGCTATCGTCAATGTAGTTGGAAGCTCCATCGCGAGAGAGGCGGACCACGTAATGTACACTCTTGCAGGTCCCGAGATTTCCGTTGCCACAACAAAGGCCTACAGTTGCCAGCTTATCTGCGGATATATTCTTGCGATCAAGATGGGTCTTGCAAACGGCCTTGTAGATGAAGAGAAGTACAAGTATTATATCGGTGAACTGATGAGCATTCCTTCAAAGATCGAGAAGTGTCTTAACGATAAGGAACGTATCCAATGGTTCGCTTCTAAATTTGCCAACGCAAAGGATATCTTCTTTATAGGAAGAGGTATCGATTACGCTATCAGCCTTGAGGGATCTCTTAAGATGAAAGAGATCAGCTATATCCACTCCGAGGCATATGCTGCGGGAGAGCTTAAGCACGGAACGATCTCTCTTATCGAGGAGGGTACTCTTGTTATCGGATCTTTAACCCAGTCGGATCTCTACGAAAAGACTGTTTCCAACATGGTTGAGTGTAAGAGCCGCGGCGCATATCTTATGGGTGTTACGGAAAACGGCAAGTATGATGTCGAGGATATGTGCGATTTCGTCGTATATGTACCCAAGGTTGACGACCACTTCATCGGAAGCGTAGCCATCATCCCTCTTCAGCTCCTTGGATATTACACCTCCGTTGCAAAGGGACTTGATGTTGATAAGCCCAGAAACCTTGCAAAATCCGTTACTGTTGAATAAATTCGGATTTTCATAAATTTAATAGAATTTCATCACAATTTCTTCACAAATTAGACCTATACTTCTACTTGTAAGGTCAGTAAAGAGATTATTTAAAGCCCTGCGGTGACCTGCTGCGGGGCTTTTTTTAGAAAGTAGAGGCGATAGAAATGGACAACAACTATTACTACAACGGGGATAATTACAAGGCACCAGAAAGTACTACCGAAAAGAAAAAAGGAAAGAACACCTTCGGAAAGGTAGCCGCAGCGGGAGCTATGGGACTTGCCTTCGGAGTATTCGGAGGACTTGGGTTCTTTGCGGTTCAAAAGACGACGGGAATGATACCTTCGAGCGCATCTTCAGATGCGGCACAGGCCGTTATTGAAGAAAGCACGGCGGGTTCTGAAAGCACCGGATCATCCGAGAATGGAACCGGGGGCCAGAGCGCGGTTTTAAATACTGTAACAAATAGCGCGGGACTTACGGGAAGCGGGGACGTATCTGAAGTTGCCGAGGCTCTTATGCCCGCTATGGTATCGATCAAAAAGGAATATACCTACACATACGGAAATGATATTTACAGCTACTATTTCGGAGGCGGAGCACAGTCTTCCAGCGTTGCAGAGGCCAGCGGATCCGGGTTTATCATTGCACAGACAGATACGGAGTATCTTATCGTATCAAACAACCACGTAGTTGAAGATCCTCTTTCTCTTGAGGTTACTTTTGTGGACGGCAGCACAGCGTCAGCTTATATCAAGGGCCGCGACGCATCGATGGATGTAGCCGTTATCGCGGTTCAAAAGTCTGATGTTGAGGACTCCACAAAGGATGCCATCAGGATCGTAGCCATCGGTGACAGCGAGAATGTCAAGCTTGGTGAGCAGGTAGTAGCCATCGGTAATGCATTGGGATACGGACAGTCAGTAACCACCGGTATTGTCAGCGCCGTTAACAGAGAGCTTACAATGGACGACGGAAGTACAGGAACCTACATCCAGACCGATGCAGCCATCAACCCCGGAAACTCGGGCGGAGCTCTTATCAATATGTCCGGAGAGGTTATCGGTATCAACTCAAGTAAGATCGGCGGTACCGCTATCGAGGGCATGGGATATGCTATTCCTATCAGTTCTGTAACGGATATCATCTCGGATATGATGGTTCAGCAGACCCGTATTCCTATTGACGAAAGCGAGATGGGTTACATCGGAATCAGCCTCCAGGAGATCACGGATACCCTTTCACAGCGCTTTGGAATTCCTGTAGGAATCTACGTTGTTGAGGTTTCTGAGGACGGAGGTGCCAAGGCAGCCGGACTCCTTACCGGAGATGTTATCACTAAATTTGACGGAGAAAAGATCAGCTCTTACGACGATCTTCAGAATATCCTTAAGTACTATAAAGCGGGAACTACCGTAAAGATCACCTATGCGCGTCAGGAAAACGGCGAGTATGTCGAGCATACCGTTGATCTTACCCTTGGCAGCAAGCCCACAAAAAGCAACTGATTTGACAAATCAGTTAATAAATTGTAAGATAATCCGTAACAAATTTGTAACAATGTAATTTTTTGTTAAGGTATTATTTATGAAAGATTCGATCAGGTCGGTTTTGTCAAAGCTGCTGATCCCCGCCGTTCTTGGACTTGTGCTGGGTGTGCTTTACTTTGACAAAGCCGATACGACCGCTTACGCAGGAAACAGAGGAACTATCGACAATATATCGGGCGGAGTTGCTCTTGTGCTTGATCCTGTAGGCGGCAGCGCGGTGGATGTGATCAATGCCACCGCAAAGGAACTTAATATAGAGCTCGGCAAGGAAGACGAGGAAGAAGCTATTTTCAGCGACCTTGTTATGGCGAATGTACATCAGTTTATGAATGTGCGCGAGGCTCCCGATGTCAATGCGGAAAGGCTCGGACTTATGTACAAGGACTGCGGAGGACACATCATCGAGCAGGTGGAAGGCTGGACAAAGGTTCAGTCCGGAAATGTTGTAGGATGGTGCAACAACGATTATCTTCTCTTCGGAGAGGATGCCGCCAATCTGGCTCACAGCGTGGGAATCACCTACGCTACCATAAATGCGGATACCGTAAGGATCCGAAGCGCTATGGATGACGAGGCCGATGTAATTTGCCTTGCTCCTAAGGGAGAGATCTACGAGGTTGTCGGAGATACTGACGGTGAGTGGATCAATGTGGACTATGAAGGAAACGACGGATTCGTCAAGTCCTGCTATGTGGATATCACCTTCCAGATAGACGCCGGAGAGACCAACGAGGAGATCAAAGCCCGTGAGCTTGCAGAGCTTGAGGCTAAGAGACATGTAAACTACGGCGAGTATACAACTGATGCCGATACTAAGCTTCTTTTGGCAGCCCTTATTCAGTGCGAGGCGGGCGGCGAGCCCTACGAGGGACAGGTTGCGGTCGGTGCGGTAGTTATGAACCGCGTACGAAGCGGCGCTTATCCCAATACCATCCACGGCGTAATCTACGCATCCGGACAGTTTACACCCGCTCTTAACGGCAAGGTAAACGCGGTATACGAATCGGGACGCATCAAGCAAAGTTGTATCGATGCGGCGCAGGAAGCACTTGACGGAGTTTCAAACGTCGGCGATATGACACACTTCAGACGTAACGACGGACGTGACGGACTTGTGATCGGACACCATGTATTCTATTAAATTGTGTTTTGGTCATGGCCTGATACAAGGGATTGTGTCCGGAAAGTACGACATAAAAAATTAATAAAATAATCGTCAAAATTTCGTGATTTTGTCGAGGAAAGTTGTTGACAAGGCATTTGCGAGCATCTATAATATTCGAGTATGCGCGTAAATGTCTTGTTTTATTGTGCGTAAATCTAGAGAAAGGAAAGGTAAATGAAATGCCAACATTTAACCAGTTAGTAAGAAAGGGACGTCAGACCTCAGTTAAGAAGTCAACAGCACCCGCTCTTCAGAAGAGCTTTAACTCTCTTCACAAGAAGGCCGTAGATGCATCTTCTCCTCAGAAGCGTGGCGTATGCACCGCAGTTAAGACTGCAACCCCTAAGAAGCCTAACTCAGCTCTTCGTAAGATTGCCAGAGTTCGTCTTTCAAACGGAATCGAAGTTACTTCATACATTCCCGGCGAAGGTCACAATCTTCAGGAGCACAGTGTTGTACTTATCCGCGGCGGCCGTGTTAAGGACCTTCCCGGTACCAGATATCACATTATCCGTGGTACTCTTGATACCGCAGGTGTTGCTAACCGTAAGCAGGCGCGTTCAAAGTATGGCGCTAAGAGACCTAAGGACAAGAAGTAATTTAAAGTATCTTGTATCTTAGGAAAGTAGTTTTCGGTAAATAACTAAACGTAACTAAGAAAAGTGTTGGATTTTTGCTATTTATCTTTCAGTAATAAATACTGCAAAGCCGCACGTACACTTGGGGAAACACATGTGAGTACCGATGAGTTAACATTATTTTGTTAAGGAGGGAAGTACCGTGCCTAGAAAAGGACATATTGCAAAAAGAGATGTTTTAGCAGATCCTCTTTACAACGACAAGGTAGTTACCAAGCTTATCAACAACATCATGCTTGATGGTAAGAAGGGCGTAGCTCAGAAGATCGTTTACGGAGCATTTGCAAAGGTAGAAGAGAAAACCGGTCGTCCTGCACTTGAGGTTTTCGGAGAGGCTATGAACAACATCATGCCTTCTCTTGAGTGTAAGGCTAGAAGAATCGGTGGAGCTACCTATCAGGTTCCTCTTGAGGTTAAGCCTGAGAGACGTCAGACTCTTGGCCTTAGATGGCTTACCATGTTCTCACGTAAGCGTGGAGAGAAGACAATGGTAGACAAGCTGGCTAACGAGATCCTTGATGCTGCTGCCAATACCGGCGGCGCTGTAAAGCGTAAGGAAGATATGCACAAGATGGCCGAAGCAAACAAAGCATTTGCTCACTATCGTTTCTAATTTGTTTTGTGCATTAACTGACAATTATTTTATTTTGACTATTTAGTAAGGAGAAAACCATGGCTGGAAGAGAATATCCTCTTGAGAGAACCAGAAATATCGGTATCATGGCGCACATCGATGCAGGTAAAACAACCCTGACCGAGCGTATTCTTTATTATACCGGTGTTAACTATAAGATCGGTGATACTCACGAAGGTACAGCTACCATGGACTGGATGGCTCAGGAGCAGGAGCGTGGTATTACCATCACTTCCGCTGCTACCACTTGTCACTGGACAATGGAAAAAGAGACCAAGCCCATGCCCGGAGCCTTGGAGCATCGTATCAACATTATCGATACTCCCGGCCACGTAGACTTCACCGTAGAGGTAGAAAGATCACTCCGCGTACTTGACGGCGCTGTCGGCGTCTTCTGCGCAAAGGGTGGTGTTGAGCCTCAGTCTGAGAACGTATGGCGTCAGGCTGACACCTACAACGTTCCCCGTATGGCATTTATTAATAAGATGGATATCCTTGGCGCTAACTTCTATGGCGCCGTAGACCAGATCCGTACCCGTTTAGGAAAGAACGCTGTTGTTCTTGAGCTTCCTATCGGTAAGGAAGATGAGTTTAAGGGTATTATTGATCTTTTCGAAATGAAGGCATATATCTACAACGACGATAAGGGTGACAACATCACCGTTACCGACGACCTCGGAGATATGGCCGACCAGGCAGCTGAGTACCGCGAGAAGCTGGTAGAGAGCTGCTGCGAGCTCGATGACGAGCTTATGATGATGTATCTTGAGGGTGAAGAGCCTTCAGTAGAGCAGATGAAGAAGGCACTTCGTGAGGCTACATGTACTTGCCGTGCCGTACCCGTTTGCTGCGGATCCGCATACAGAAACAAGGGCGTTCAGAAGCTTCTTGACGCTATCATTGAGTATATGCCCGCTCCTACCGACGTTCCTAACATCAAGGGCTTCGATCCCGAAGATCCCGATAAGGTTATGGACAAGGAAAGAAAGAGCTCCGATGACGAGCCTTTCGCAGCTCTTGCATTCAAGATCATGACCGATCCTTTCGTAGGAAAACTTGCATACATTCGTGTATATTCAGGTACTCTTAACGCAGGTTCTTACGTTCTTAACTCTACCAAGGGTAAGAAAGAGCGTGCAGGACGTATCGTGCAGATGCACGCTAACAAGCGTCAGGAGATTGACAAGGTATACTCCGGTGATATCGCAGCCGTTGTAGGCTTCAAGGATACCACTACCGGTGATACCATCTGCGACGAGCAGCATCCCATCGTACTTGAGTCTATGGAGTTCCCCGAGCCCGTTATCGAGCTTGCTATCGAGCCCAAGACCAAGGATGCACAGGGCAAGATGGGCGAAGCTCTTGCAAAGCTTGCTGAAGAAGATCCTACCTTCCGTCAGCACACTGACCAGGAAACAGGTCAGACCATTATCGCAGGTATGGGTGAGCTTCACCTTGAGATCATCGTTGACAGACTTCTCCGTGAGTTTAAGGTAGAAGCTAACGTTGGTGCACCTCAGGTTGCTTACAAGGAAGCATTCACCAAGGCTGTTGATGTTGATTCCAAGTACGCTAAGCAGTCCGGTGGACGTGGACAGTACGGACATTGTAAGGTACACTTTGAGCCCATGGAAGCAAACTGCGAGAAGTTTGATTTCGATCCTAAGGCTAACATCCTTATCAATGATCCTCCTACACTCCTCTTCGAGTCAACCGTTGTCGGCGGATCTATTCCTAAGGAGTACATCCCCGCAGTCGGAGAAGGTATCCAGGAAGCTGCTCAGGCAGGTATCCTTGGCGGATTCCCCGTACTCGGTATACACGCTAACGTATACGACGGATCATACCATGAAGTCGACTCTTCAGAAATGGCATTCCACATTGCCGGATCTATGGCATTTAAGGAAGCAATGCAGAAGGCAGCTCCTGTTCTTCTCGAGCCCATCATGAAGGTTGAAGTAACTATGCCCGAGGAGTACATGGGAGACGTTATCGGCGACCTTAACTCTCGTCGTGGACAGGTTAACAGCATGGATGATATCGGCGGCGGTAAGATCGTTAGAGCATTCGTTCCTCTTGCTGAGATGTTCGGATACTCAACCGACCTTCGTTCCAAGACCCAGGGTCGTGGAAACTACTCAATGTTCTTCGAAAAGTACGAGCCCGTTCCTAAGAACGTTCAGGAGAAGGTTCTCTCTGCGAAGGCAGGAAAGTAATTGTTAAACAATTATTTCTCTAAAATTGAGTTGTTTGATCAATAAACACTTGAAATCGGCTAAATTCTTTAATATAATTGAATTTAGCCGACAGTAAGCGCCGTAAGCGCAATTTGCACTGCGGCCGGAAAATATATAACCTTAAAATTTATTATGAAAAGGAGTTTTAAGAAATGGCTAAAGAGAAATTTGAAAGAACTAAAGCCCACTGCAACATTGGTACCATCGGCCACGTTGACCATGGTAAGACTACCTTAACCGCAGCTATCACCAAGGTTCTCGCTGAGAGAGTTCCCGGAAATGCAAAGGTTGATTTTGAGAACATCGACAAGGCTCCCGAAGAGAGAGCACGTGGTATAACAATCTCTACCGCACACGTTGAGTATCAGACCGAGAAGCGTCACTATGCACACGTTGACTGCCCCGGCCACGCTGACTACGTTAAGAACATGATCACCGGAGCAGCTCAGATGGATGGTGCTATCCTCGTTGTAGCAGCTACCGACGGTGTTATGGCTCAGACCAAGGAGCACATCCTTCTTTCCAGACAGGTAGGCGTTCCTTACATCGTAGTATTCATGAACAAGTGCGACATGGTAGACGACGAAGAGCTTCTTGAGCTCGTTGAGATGGAGATCACTGAGCAGCTTGAGGAGTATGGCTTCAAAGGATGCCCTATCATCAAGGGTTCAGCTCTTAAGGCACTTGAGGATCCCAACGGACCTTGGGGCGACAAGATCATGGAGCTCATGGACACTATTGACTCTTACATTCCTGATCCTCAGAGAGACACTGATAAGCCTTTCCTTATGCCTGTTGAGGACGTATTCACCATCACCGGACGTGGTACTGTTGCTACCGGACGTGTAGAGCGTGGTACTCTTCACCTTAACGATCCCGTTGAGATCGTTGGTATCAAGGAAGAGAAGGGAACTTCCGTTATCACTGGTATCGAGATGTTCCGTAAGCTCCTTGACGAGGCACAGGCTGGTGATAACATCGGAGCACTCCTTCGTGGTATCAACAGAACCGACATCGAGCGTGGTCAGGTTGTAGCTAAGCCCGGCACCGTTACTTGCCACAGAAAGTTTACCGCTCAGGTATACGTTCTTAACAAGGACGAAGGTGGACGTCACACTCCTTTCTTCAACAACTATCGTCCTCAGTTCTATTTCAGAACAACTGACGTTACCGGCGTTTGCGAGCTTCCTGCAGGCACCGAGATGTGCATGCCCGGAGACAACATCGAGATGACCATCGAGCTCATCCATCCCATCGCTATGGAGCAGGGACTTACCTTCGCTATCCGTGAGGGTGGACGTACAGTAGGTTCTGGTAGAGTAGCAACAATCATCGAGTAATCTCGAGTGATTGTCTATAAACCTAGTAAAATCAAG
>CADATP010000039.1 GCA_902790935.1 uncultured Lachnospiraceae bacterium
TTCGATGGGAATTAATGTGACAGATTACCGATATTTGTTTGATGCCATGTTTGGTAATAACAATAAGGGAAAAAATATGGGGATGATGAAATCCTCTGATTTATCAACGAGATCAGGACAAGCTCAACTTAGGGCTGCTGGCATTGATACAAATAGTGCACAGTATAAAGCTGCTATGAAGGCTATGCAATCCGCAGGTGGAGTGGGAAATGTTAATATACAGGGCATTAAAAATATGATGTCCAGTTATGATAAAGATGGTGATTTTGTTATCCAAGGTGGACCATTTGCTGGAATATCAGGATTAGTTGTTAATGAGGAAAATGCAAGCAAAAGAACAAAAGGTACAGTTCCGATTTCGGATTCTATCAAAGAGGAAATGTTTGAGACTTTGAAAAAGGAATTTGCAGAAGGAAAATGGGACGGAGTTGAAAGCGGTAGTGGAACAAATCGTTCTGATATTTATGCTAAACTCTATAAGAGTGTACCTAAAAATGATAGATTAGCTGCTGGCCGTACTCTGCAGGAATATGAAAAACAGTACATTAAAGAATTTACCCAGATTTTGAAGAGGGCTGAACCGAAGCGAGTTCCGGGAACCGCTGTATCAGCAGAAACAGTTTCTAAATTAAATAGTGTTAATAGAAGTGATGTAGATCAAAAAGTTATAAAAAATAACGGAAAAGTCGGTAGTAATATTAATATTTCTGTATAGGAGGTTTAGCATGAGCAGAGCAATGAATAAGAAGAAAACATCAATTTTATGTATATGATAGTATTTTTCTATCATAAAAATTAATAATATAGTATATAATAATAAAGGAACCTCAGAGTGCCAGCTCCGAGGTTCCCAAGTTCATTACGGAGAACTACACCGTCAGGCTAGCGCTGTCATTCGTCTCCGTCTAACCATTTGCAAATGTAGTAGCCAGCTACAGATGCCAATACGGAGATAAGAAAAGTTAGTATAAGCTCCAAAAGAGTCACCCCCTTCCTGCTGGAAAGAGTCGACAGCAAAGATATAATATCACGAATGTATGTTCGATTCAAGATAAAGGGTTGATTTTTTCAAAGAATGGTAGTAGTATGAACTTAGCTAAGAAAAGTTAGTACGATTCCAATGGAGTCACGAAAGACCTGGAGTGCCAGCTCTGGGTTTTTTTATTATCGTTACCGGCTCCAAATCGGCTCCAAGAATTTATGCAAATATAAATAATGGGTGGAATAACTTAATAAAAGTGCCGTAAAATCAATAAAAACACACACGAACAACCATCAAATTTTAGATGGAGATTCCGTGAGGGTGGACGTACTGTAGGTTCAGGACGTGTTGCTTCCATTATCGAATAGTCGCGAGTAACGAGCAGCGAACTCAAATGAAATAATAAAAAGCTCAGATCAAGCTTGCTTGAATCTGAGCTTTTTTTATTTCATGAAGTGCCGCGGCGACAGACGCGGCACGAGGAAATGCGAAGCATTTTCGAGTTCGCAGCGCTCGCGCATGCAAAAAAACTCTAGGCCGGTAAAAAAATAAAAAAAACAAGTTGACTCTTCCCTTGGGGAACCCCTTAAGGTTAGGTTATAATAAGAAAAGGAGGTCCCCGATATGGACAAAAAGATGACATCAGGTGAAATTGCAAAAGCGGCAGGAGTATCACAGAAGGCAGTACGTTTGTACGATGAGAAGGGTCTTTTAAAGCCCACGGATTACTCGGAGGGAAACTACAGACTTTATGATGAGGCTTCACTTCAGATTCTTGAAAAGATAGTAGCCTTAAAGCAGATCGGTTTTTCTCTTGAGGAGATCAGAGACAATCTTGTGGCAGGTGATGCGGTGGATATCGAGGAGGCGCTTCGTATTCAGTTAAAGAATATGGAAGATAAGCGATACCAGATTCAGAAGGTAATCGACGCCATAAACCGTACTCTTGATAGAAAAGATGATACCAAGCTTGACTGGGATGACGTAGCTTTGATGGTTCAGAATATCAGCCTTGACCAGAAAGCTGATGAGCGGCATTGGAACGCCCTTAAGCACACTGCTACCGAGGAGGATTGGTATGAGAAAATCTTCAAATCCTTGAATATAAAGGAAAATGAAAAGGTTCTCGATCTTGGCTGCGGATTCGCCAAGCTTTGGAGAAATAACTGGTCTGTAATACCCAAGGGAACTAAAGTTTTAGGCGTAGATGTGCACGGAAGCTGGGCGGATAATTTCGCTGGATTCATAGAAGAAAACAAGGATACGCTTCCGGAAGGTGTTGAGATATCACTTGATTTTAACGATCTCGAGGAGGATAAAGCCTGGGATAAGATAAATGCAGATCAAAAGTACAGCCTTATTGTGGCGCACTATATTGATTACCAGCTTAAGAATCCCGAGACGTTTGTGGAGAGAGCTTCCAAGGTTCTTGATAAAGACGGAATCTTTTCATTTAATGGCGGAAATATCAGCAATTGGAATTATTTCTTTAAGGATGTGCTCGAGGAAGTAGGGATAAAAACGGATTTCATAGACGTAAAAATCGATGATCAGACTGCGAAAAACAAGGCTATGAGAGAAATGCTCGAGAGACATTTCGGAAAAGTAGAGTCGGTGATCTTGACTAACCGTTGGCACTATGATTCGGCTGATGATCTGTATGAAAAGATGAAGGAGTACTTGCCGGAGAATGTAAAATCCTTTGAGGCTAAGTCCGAAAAGATCAAGTCGGTATTTGCGCAGAGGATTGCTGATAAGGGTGAGATCGTTGTAGAACTTGAATCTCAGTTCTGGCATTGCTGTAATTAAGTTTCGAACTTATTGTGATATAATAAAGCGAGAATATTTCTATAGGCAGGTGCAAAGAGAACCGGATGAAAATCGGCGTTATTTCTGATATACACAGCAATATAATAGCTTTTGAGGAGTGTGTAAAGTATCTTGAAAAGGAAGGGTGCGATGAGTATCTTTTTTTGGGAGATTACGTTTCGGATACGCCGTATGCAAGGGAGACTTTAGACTATTTATATGAATTTATGAATAGTCACACTTGCCTTTTTTTACGGGGCAATCGCGAGGAGTATATGCTTGATCAGCGAAAAGTCCTTAAGGATGGTATGGATGAAAAGAAGTGGAGCTACAATTCCGCCAGCGGAAATCTGCTTTTCACATACGAGCAATTAACGGAGAAAGATCTTGATTTCTTTGATTCTCTGCCTATTACATTTAAGTACGCAAAGCCCGGTTATCCGGAAATCAGGTGCTGTCACGGTTCCCCGGAAAGCAGCAGGGAGCTGATCCAGCTAAGAAGCGATAAGGCGCAGTATTGGCTGAATCGCATCGAAGAGGATTACTTGCTTTGCGCTCATACCCACTACCCGGGGCGATACGAGTATAATGGAAAGCACTATTTCAACACGGGCTGCGTGGGGATATCCATTGGTGATGCCGGCTTTGCGCAGTGTATGATACTTATGGATGAAGTTTCGAACGGAAAAGTAGTCTGGAAACCGGAATTTTTGCGGATTCCTTACGATAATAAAAAGGTTGTGGCCGATATATATTCCAGCGGCTTAATTGATAAAGCGCCCTGGTTTATAAACAGTAATATCCAGATACTCTTAACCGGCGTCGATAATAGCGCGCGGCTCGTTGAGGAAGCAATCCGCCTTTCCGATGAAGCCGGAGAATCTGACGTTTGGCCCAAAATCAAAGAAAAATATTTTGAACTTGCCGCAGAGCGCATCGGCGTCCCCGACTACCGAAAATGACACAGGGGGACGGGGTTGGTGGTTCATTTTGAAATGACACAGCAACTCCGTCCCGGGGGGTCAAAAAAAGATACAGGGGATAAAAAAGTGCTTGACACTTTACTGTCGGTTGCCGTATAGTAAACACAATATTTTTCGAAAGGAGCCCACTACTGTGAGACAGATTGTTTTAGTCGATTCATATAATAATGATGTCATGACTGGGAATAACCCTCGCAGTTTTATTTTTATATACGAAAAAGTGGGTACTACGGAATAAATCGGATCTGAAATACGGAGACTAAGAAACCAACCACTTTTTATAGCGGTTGGTTTTTTGATTCTACGAATTTTCAGCGAATTGCAAAGGAGAGACGTGACAACATGGGAGAAAGAGTGGAGATTGTAAGTGACTTTTACAGCCGGTATCAGGAGGAGGAACGCCTGATAGGGAGCAGGCAGGGACAGTTGGAGTATCGGCTGACTATGGATTATATCCACAGGTATCTGAAACCGGGTATGCAGGTACTGGATATTGGCGCCGGAACCGGCAGATACTCCAAGGCTCTTGCAGAGGAAGGTTATGAGGTGAAGGCCATTGAGCTGGTAGAGGCCAACTATAAGGTATTAGCAAATAAGGCGGAGAAACTTCGGAATATGGAGGCTATCCGGGGAGATGCTTTAGACCTCGGCAAATTTGCTGATGAAACCTTTGATGTCACACTGCTGTTTGGCCCTATGTATCATCTGTACAGCCCGGAGGACCAGCATAGAGCCATAGACGAGGCCATCCGGGTGACGAAAAGGGGCGGCGTACTTTTGGTGGCATTTCTCTCGGTACATGCCATCATGGTGACCAATTATCTGTATCAATGGGAAAGCTTTACCCATGGCTATCAAGAAAACTTCGATGATGCGGGCAAGGTGCGTCATTTCCCTGAGCAGCTGTTTACCGGATTTGACATCGTAGAATTCGAAGAACTCTTTGGAGAAAAGCCTGTAGAGCATCTGACCACCGTTGCCGTGGATAATGTGCTGGAAGTGGCAGAAAGACGTCCGGATTTCAGTCTTGACGATGAGAACTTCGAGATGTTCTACAACTATCAAAAGCAGATTTGTGAGAAACGTGAGATGCTGGGTACTTCCAGCCACCTGCTGTATATTTGCCGTCGCCTGTAGAGCCGGGATGTAAATATAGATTTGAGAGAAAAGTGAGGAGATGAATATGAAAAAAATAGGCACACAAACCATTGAGACCGAAAGACTGATACTGCGTCGTTTTACAGTAGACGACTCAGGGGATATGTACAGGAACTGGGCTTCAGATCCGGAGGTGACAAAATACCTCACTTGGCCACCTCATGAGAGCGAGGAGTTCACAAAGAGCTTGCTTGCGGATTGGGTGGAGAGATATGAAAAAGGGGAGGTTTTCCATTGGGCAATTGCGCTGAAAGACAGCGGAGAAGTGATCGGAGATATTTCCGTGGTTCGTCTGTATGAAGAGGTGGAGGCAGCGGAAATCGGATACTGTATGGCCAGACGACTGTGGGGGAAGGGCATCATGCCGGAAGCTTTGAAGGCTGTAGAAGATTATCTTTTTGATCGGGCTGAGTTTAACCGTGTTGCCGCTTGTCATGATCCGGAGAATGCCAAGTCCGGAAGAGTAATGCAAAAAGCGGGTATGCAATATGAGGGCACAAGGAGAAAGGCAATTAAAAGCAATCAGGGCGTTACAGATGTAGCGATGTATGCTATCATTAAAACGGACAGAAAACAAAGCAAATGACAATTATTTTACAAGAGAGACAATTAACTGAAAGGAGTTCTTATGAATAAACTAAAAATATTGATATGCATCGCATCCGCTATGATCATGGCCACGATAACAGGATGCGGATCAACATCGGATGAAAAGACATATGAGCAGTTTTTAAACGATGAGATAGAGCTTGACGGAAAAACATTTTCGGAGATCTTTAGCTTTATGCAGGAAGATTTTGATATGGATCCTACCGCATTCTACTATGATGTTGATGAGGACGGTAAGGATGAACTGCTTGTTTCAACGCTGTTCTACGGCTATAACATCTATGATGTAAGAGACGGAAAGATTGTGCTGCTTGATTGCGGTGAAGGAACTGCAGCTGCTTGCGGTGTATACGAAGGAAACGGTCATGTATATGTCAGCCACAGTGATTTTTCGCATTCGGGCAGGAAACTTCTGGAGCTTACAAGATATGACAAAAACGGCAATGTCGTAGAGACAATAACCATCAATGCCGAGTACTGGGACTCTGAAGAAGATGTATATGATGAGAACAGTGATTTCACATATAACGGACAAAAGATCACGATGCAGGAATATGAAGATTACATGAGTTCCTATGTTTTTATAGATGCGGATTCCGAAAAGGCGAGACCTGCGCAGTAAAAGATGCTGGCGCGATGATAGATGTAAATTGAGTCTGAAAACGATCAATTCTACCACAAGTAATAATTACATGGTGGCGGCATGACACAGGGGGACGGAGTTGAGGGGTCATAGTCAGAATAGTTTGATTAAATTCTGACTATGACACAGTAACTCCGTCCCGGGGGGTCATTTATACATCGTATTTTTTGAGCAGCATATCCAGGGCTTCACGAAGGAGGATTGCTTCGCCGATGTCCTCGCGCTTGCTGAGCTTGTTGAGGCGCTTAAGCTGGTCCTGTGTAAAGTGAGCGGTCTTGGGGATCATTTTCTCTTCCTTTGCCATTGCAACCTTGTTGCGTCCGCCAATCTTTGCGCGGTATAAAGCGCCGTCTGCTTTTCTTATAAGCTCTGCACAACGGTTGGCGTCCTCGAAAGCGGTTGCCATACCGATGGTCATAGTCATAACGGATTTATCCGGAAGCGTCACATTGAAATTCTTACGCATCTCTTCCAAACGAAGGAAGATATCTTCGCGTTCTTCACATCCTTTGAAAATAACTCCAAATTCATCGCCGCCGATGCGGAATACTTTAGATCCTTTTCCAGTCATAGAAGCTATGTATTTACCTGATTCTATGAGGACTCTGTCTCCTTCAGCCGTGCTAAATTCTTTGTTTACACGGGCAAAATTGTCGAGATCTACCAAAGCTATGACAACGGTTTCGCCGTTTTCCTCGGCGTCGCTCTCCAAAATCGAAGTAATAGCTTCGTCAAAAGCGTCGCCTACGGGAAAGCCCAGGGTCTCATTGACGCTTGGGTGCTTGGAAGTATCGAGCTTCTTGTGGTCTTCAGGTGTGATGGGGTGGGATACAGCTTCGCTTTTCTTGGGCATAGTGGGCCTCCTTTGTGATTAAACCTAATGTACTTAAGAGATATTATTTCGGAAATAATATCAAGTTATATTACATAAATAACATATCCAAAATAATATGTCAAATATAATATGCAAAAAATATTTTTGACACCCCGGGACGGAGTTGGGGGTTCATTGTCAGAAAAGTTTAATTAAATTCTGACTATGACACAGCAACTCCGTCCCCGGGGGTCAAAAGGGGATGGAATTTGGGGAGAAGTTTGGTAGAATAAGGTTGTAGCTTTTTGATGGCGGAGAGGTAGAAAAATGGAACAGGGTAAGCTTTATATTAAAGAGATGAGGCCGGGGATATTTTTACTTGATGAGGATCATGAGTCCACGGGGTATTTAGTTGTAGGAGAAAAAAGGGCACTTCTTATTGACACGATGAACGGGCATGTGAACCTTAAAAAGGAAGTGGAGAAGCTGACAGATAAGCCCTTGGACGTCGTAAATACCCACGGACACCCGGATCATGTGCACGGAAATATCTATTTTGAAGAGGTATACATTCATCAGGGGGATTTGGAACTGGCAGAAATGTTTAACCACGAGCCGGAGTTTTTAGATTTTTGCCGGGAAAAGGATGTGTCTCCATACCTTTCAAAGTTCAAGTTTGTAAAAGAAGGGGATGAATTCGACCTTGGTGGAAGACACCTGAAAATATACGAAAACCCGGGACATACTCCGGGGCAGATAGTGCTCCTTCTTCCGGAGGAGAGGATTCTTTTTACCGGTGACAGTGTAAATCACCATCTTTGGGCAATGTTCCCGGATTGTCCGCCTATGAGCAAGATCGTTGAGAATCTGGACAGGATAATGTTCCTTGAAAAAGAGGCTGATCTTATCCTGCATGGTCATACACATGATTTTGACGATATCTCGCTCCTTAGATGTATGAGAGACGGAGCGCAGGAAATCGTGGAAGGCAAAAGCGAATGTGACAGCCCCTACTTTTACTTTGGCGGAGAGGCAAGGCAGCATCCCTTTAAGTGCCTCCCCGGCAAGCATTATCAGCAGGAAGACCACGTGATCTGCTATCTTCCCACTAACATTATATAGATTAAAGCTTCTATACTTAGATCACAGCGTTTTTATCAAGTTTTGAAAGATTGTTTTTGTGGATAAGGATGAGAAGAGTCTCGTCCTTTTTAAGCGGCACTTCTGGATCCACAGATTCGTTTACGACGCCGTCGCGGATTCCTACAACGTTTAGGCCGTATTTCTTTCTGAGGTTAAGCTCTTTAAGGGATTTTCCGACCCATTTTTCCTTGGGGAGCATCTCAATAAGACAGATATCGTCGCTTACTTCGAAGTATTCGAGGAAGTTGTTTGTAAGGAGGCCGCGGGCGGTTCTGATCCCGCTTTCTTCCTCGGGGAATATGATCTCATCGGCTCCGATCTTTGAAAGGACAGCGCCCATACGGTCATTTCCGGCTTTCGCAACAACCCATTTTACTCCGCTTTCCTTTGCAACCATTGTACACATGATACTCGCCTCAAGGCTCATACCCATAGCTACTACGGCACATTCGATATTTGCAATGCCGAGGGCCTTGATGGCAGCAGGATCTGTAAGGTCAGCTTCTATAGCGGAGGTCGCCTTCGATGAATAGCTTTCTATAACATCTTCATTATTGTCTACTACCATTACATCGGCGCCGGCGTCGATCAGCTTGTCAGCTACCGCCTGGCCGAATTTTCCGAGTCCGAATACTACGAAGGAATTGTATTTCATCTAAGTTCTCCTTTATGTAAATCTTAAATCAGCAAGTATTTCTTTTTACGGCTATCCAACAATATAATGTCCGCTTGAAAATTTGATGTCGTTTTTATCGGACCGCCTTGTGCTGAAGAAAAGGGCCATGGAAATAGGTCCGATCCTTCCGGCGTACATACCGATCATAACAATGATCCTTCCCGCGAGATTGAGTCTCTCGGTCAGTCCCCTCGAGAGTCCGACTGTTCCCGTAGCGCTGAAGATTTCGTAGGCGGCGGAAAGTGCAGGTACGTGGCTTACCTGGATAAGCGCTATTATCAAAACTACCGTGAGAAGCAGATTTGACATTACGATGGCGCTGGCTTTTGCAATCAGTTTTTCGGAGACGGAACGGCTGAAAACTACAGGCTCAGTTCGATTTCTGATAAAGCTGAAAACGTTTAGTAGTACAACAAAGATCGTAACCGTTTTGATGCCGCCCGCTGTTCCGACGGGGGAGCCTCCGATAAACATATAGATGCAGCCCACAAGGCAAGTGGAAGGAGTCAGGGCATCCTGGGGAACGGTTGCAAATCCTGCTGTCCTAAAGGTGACGGACTGGAAAAAGCTTACAAGGATTTTTTGACCGGTAGTAAGATAACCAATGGTTTCGGGATTGTTCCACTCGAATAAAAGAACGAGCAATGTTCCGGAGATCAGGAAAAAAACCGTAAGGAATAATACCAGCTTGGAGTGCTCTCCGAGCCTGTTCCAAAAGCTTCTGGGGCTGTATTTATGCTTTATGGAACGTTTAAAGTTTTCGATAAAATCGAACCAGACTACGTAACCCAGACCGCCGAGGACGATGAGGGTTATAGTGACAATATTAAGATAGACATTGGTTTTATAGTCAATAAGTGAATTGGGACCGATAACATCCATGCCCGCATTACAAAAGGCTGAAACGGCATTGAATATGGAAATCCAAAGGCCCTTAAAAAATCCGAATCTTGGGATGAAAAAGATAGAATATAAAACAGCGCCGGCGCCCTCTACGATAAGGGTATCTTTAATCACTCTTCGAAGGAATCTTACGAGACCGGAAATTGAGTCGAGATTGTAATAATCCTGGATCAGGAGTCTTGTGCTCAGAGAAAACTTCTTTTTCATAAGCATCATGATCATAGAATAGAGTGTAATGACTCCGAAGCCGCCGATCTGGATAAGGAGCAGGATTATAAACTGTCCGGCGAAGGACCAGTGGGAAAATGTATCGACAACAACAAGACCTGTTACGCAAATAGATGTGGTGGCTGTAAACAGGGCTGTGATAAAATCGGTCTGCTGTCCGCGGGCCGATGCGAAGGGTAAAAGCAAAAGCAGGCAGCCAAGGAATATAGCCGCGAGAAAGCCAAGTGCGATAACCTGGGTGGAAGTGAGTTTATGTCGTTTTGTTTTAGCTTCGTTAAGTACTCTCATTTTGTTTCGCCTTGTTGGTAAAATCGCATCTATTATACCATAAAAAATGACACAGGGGGACGGGGTTGGGGGTTCATAATCAGAATAATCAAGGAATTTTCTGATTATGAACCCCCAACCCCGTCCCCCTGTGTCACAATGCATAATTATAAGCAGATAAAATCTCGTTTTTGTATTGACATACAGGCAAAAAGATACTATATTTTACAAAGAAATAGTGCAAGGGTGCACGGCACACGGCACTTTTTTTATTGGCGTCGCGCTTTAGCAAAGTAAATTGTTAACGCAATAAATGTTTTGCATAAAGCGGTAGTCCGGTTTATTAAATATGCAAAGTGTATGCATATATTTAGGAGGAAAAGATGAAAAGATTAACACGTTTAGTATCTATTTTAGGAGTGGCAGCCCTTAGCCTCAGCGTTCTTGCAGGCTGCGGAAAGACCACGGAAGATGCCGCTGCAGGGGCAGATACTGAAGCAGTATCAGAGGCAGCTTCAGGCGATGCGGCATACGACCTTAGCAATGTAAAGCTTATGAGCGAGGGCGTATTAAGCGTTGGATGTGAAGTAGGATACCCTCCTTTCGAGGATTTTGCGGAGGACGGAACTACTCCTATCGGATTTGATGTAGATATTATCACAGAAGTTGCAAGAAGACTGGGACTTGAAGTGAATATCATCAACACCGCATGGGACGGAATCTTTGCCGGTATCGACAACAACTATGACCTTGTTTGCTCAGCTTGCACGATTACTCCCGAGCGTCAGGAGAGCATGGCTTTTTCAACTCCTTATATCTCAAACTATCAGGCTGTGATCTTAAAGGCAGGAGATACCAAGGAGATCAAGAGCTTTAACGACCTTGACGGTATGACCGTTGCCGTTCAGAAGGAGACTACTTCCGACGAGCTTATCAGCGATTACAAGTCAACCGGAACTATTAACGTAGAAGTTGTTGCGAATGAAAAGGTACTCAGCTGCTTTACCCAGCTAGACAATGGTGAGGTTGACGCGGTACTTGTTGACTCTACCGTAGCCGACGGTTATCTTGCAAAAAACCCCGACAAGTATATTTACGCATACAAGGATGAGTCCGAGGCAGAGGAGTTCGGTATCGCCATGGGTCTTGAAAACACCGCTTTAAAGGAAGCTGTTGACTGGGCTCTTGCAGGTATGGAAGCTGACGGATATATTGACGAGACTTATGATTACTGGTTTGGGAGCGCTGAATAAGTTTTAAAACAGCGGAATAAACAGTCGATTGGATAAAATATGAAGAGTTTTCTTAAAGGATTATTTGATATCAAAAACTGGAAGAAAAAGACAAAGATCACCTGGGTGGTTGTGCTTGTTATTATCGCCGTATGCATTGTCCTGTCTTTTCTTAAGCCGTCAGAAGCGGATATGAAAGCAATGGCATCTGAGCAGATGCAGGAAATGATAAAGGCCGATGAGGGAAGCACGAGAAAACGAGTAACCATTACATACAACAGCCTTATAATCGTAAACTATTGCTCGTTTTCAACTTCCGGTGCAAAGGAAATCAACGAAAAGTATGTGGGCTTCGTAGGAAAGGCTTTCCAGGCCGACGAGGGCTTCGGAAAGTTTGCCGGACAGATGGTAAACTACACATACCGTATGCTGGGCTGTGGGGAAAATATTCTCCACGGAGCTAAGCTTACCCTCTTTTTAACCACGGCATCAACCCTTATAGGCGTTGTGCTGGGAACGCTCCTTGCCCTCGGAAAGATATCAAAGAATAAGGTGCTGAGCAAGATCTGCTCGGGATATATCTTTTTCTTCAGGGGAACGCCTCTTATGATCCAGCTTTTTGTGATCTACTACACGCTTCCCGCAGTATTTGGATTTGCCTGGAGAGATCTCTTTAGCGCAGCGGATAATCAGGCGGTATACAAGGGCGCATTTATTGCCGCTCTTATCGCCTACGGACTTAACTCCGGCGCCTACTGTGCCGAAATAGTCCGCGCTGCGATCCAGTCGATCGAAAAGGGTCAGCACGAGGCGGCTAAGGCCTTGGGACTTTCCTACGGACAGACCATGCGCCTTATCATTATCCCCCAGTCCGTTCGCAGAATGGTGCCCCCTGTATGTAACGAGTTTATTATGATGTTAAAGGATGCGTCATTGGTATTTGCGATCTCGCTGATGGATATTACAACGATATCAAAGAATATCATGACAAGTGAGATTTCGTATATCGTATTCTTACCTGCCCTTGTGATTTATCTGATAATCACAGCCTTTTTCACATGGATATTTAACGCGATCGAGAAGAAATTCTCGCTGTACGAGTAAGGAGGCAGGCTATGGAAAATTACGAATATATACTTGAAACCGAGCATGTCAGCAAGAATTTCGGAAATCTGGTTGTTTTAAAGGATATCAATCTCAAGGTTAAAAAAGGCGAGGTTATCTGTATCATCGGCCCTTCGGGAGCCGGAAAATCAACATATTTGCGCTCTTTAAACCAGCTTGAGAAGATCTCTTCCGGAAAGATCTTTATAAAAGGCGACCTGTTTTTACACCGTGAAAAGGATCGCACCGTAGAAAGGATTGACAAGAAGACTCAGCAAAAGCTTCTTCTTGAGATGGGAATGTGCTTCCAGAGATTCAACCTTTTCCCTCACAAGACTGTGCTTGAGAATGTCTGCCTTGCGCCTATCCAGGTTAAGCATGAGGATAAGGAGAGGGTAAAAGCGGAAGCTATGGAACTCCTCAAAAAGGTCGGACTTGCGGAGAAGGCGAATGAGTATCCTAACCGTTTATCCGGCGGTCAGCAGCAGCGAGTTGCTATCGCAAGAGCTCTTGCCATGAAGCCTGAGATCATGCTTTTCGACGAGCCCACATCGGCTCTTGACCCCGAGCTTGTAGGGGATGTTCTTCAGGTTATGAAGGATCTTGCCAACGATGGAATGACGATGCTTGTTGTAACCCATGAAATGGGATTTGCAAAAGAGGTGGCAGATAGGGTATTATTTATGGCTGACGGAATCATCGCTGAGGAAGGAAGCCCGGAGAAAATCTTCAACAATCCCGAGAATCCCAGAACTCAGAGTTTCCTCAAATCTATTCTGAATGTTTAGGGAGTAATACCCGCAATATGCGATCGAAACAAATTAGAAGTTCATTATTACTGGCATTGACAGCAGCAATCTGGGGCGTGGCTTTTGTAGCCCAGACCACGGGAGGAGACGCAGTTGGACCTTTTTCCTTCAACTTCGTCCGTTTCCTTATCGGATCGGCTGTGTTACTGCCGGTAATTTTAGTATTGGATAAATTGGGATTATCTAAGAAAAAGCCTGCAAACAAAGCCGGTCGAAAGAAGCTTTGGATAGGCGGAGGACTTGTGGGCCTATCGCTCTTTTTTGCCGCAAACGCGCAGCAGGTTGGAATCTATCTTGGTGCCCAGGTCAGTAAGGCCGGTTTTCTTACCGCGCTTTATATTATCCTTGTACCCATCCTCGGATTGTTCTTAAAGAAAAAATGTGGATGGAACATCTGGCTTGGAGTTTTGATAAGCCTTGCCGGAATGTATTTTCTTTGCATGAAGGGCGGATTCTCGCTTCAGTGGATGGATCTTGCTCTAATTGCATCAGCATTTCTTTTTTCGGTTCAGATCCTGCTTATAGATCATTTCAGTCCTGATATGGATCCCGTAAGACTTTCGGCGATTGAATTCTTTGTTTGCGGTATTCTATCCGTGATTCCCGCGCTGATCATTGATATGCCCGCAAGGGGCGGATTTGGCGGCTGGATGGCGGACTTTGCCGGATGGAATGCATGGATCCCTATTCTTTACGCCGGAGTTTTCTCAAGCGGAGTAGCCTATACTCTTCAAATGGTGGCTCAGCCCGGGCTCAATCCCACCATCGCCTCGCTTATTATGAGCTTTGAGGCGGTCTTTGGAACCCTTGCGGGCTGGCTTATCCTTCATCAAAGCCTCACATCAAGAGAAGTTGTGGGCTGCCTTCTTATGTTTGCTGCGATCGTCATCGCGCAACTACCACTCTCGAAATGACACAGGGGGACGGGGTTGGGGGTTCATAGTCAGAATATTCTCAAAAATATCTGACTATGAACCCCCAACCCCGTCCCCCTGTGTCATTTTTTTCTTTATCGCGTTAATGCTTTAATTGGGCAAATTGACGAAGCGCTAATGATAAAATTGAATCATTTTGTGCAATATGCTATAATGAATTAGTATAAAAACGGTTAGCTATGCCCGAGAGACATAGCCCTTTAAAAAGGAGGTTATTTATGCTATTCCAACTTTACAGTGACCACGCTGCGATGCAGCTAATCGGCTGGGTATTGGTATTTTGCGGACTGATCCTGATGAACGAGATCGGACGCAGGACCAAGATCGGGGGAATTATCGTATTTGTTGCCATTCCGACTTTACTTACTGTGTATTTCATCGCTGCTCACGCCGGAGCTTTCGGAGGTGATTCCAATCCTACAGTTGCTTATATGGACGGATGGTTCCACTACTTTAAACTCTACGCTGCGGATATCGGCTGCGTAGGCTTTATGATGATCAAGTATAAATGGGGAATCGGAAAGGAAAAATGGTTCGCCTGGTTCCCTTGGTTCATCGTAGCAGCAAACATTATGATCGCCAATGTTTCCGATATGGAATCGGCTATCGCCGCATTCAAGATTTCCGGAAATCTTTCGGGTGCATGGTGGGCTTCAAACGAAGGCGTATTTATCTACGGCGGATGGTGGAACGTAGTTAACGCTCTTGCCGGACTTATAAACATTTTCTGTATGACCGGTGTTGTAAAACTTTACACATCAAAGGACAAGAATCATGCGGATATGCTTTGGCCCGATATGACAATCTGGTTCATCATTGCTTACGATATCTGGAACTTTGAGTATACATACCTCAATCTTCCTACACATTCCTGGTATTGCGGCGTTGCGCTTTTACTTGCACCTACTTTTGCGAATGCATTCTGGAACAAGGGTGCATGGATTCAGAACCGTGCAAATACCCTTGCAATCTGGTGTATGTGGGCACAGGTTGTTCCCGCATTCCAGCTCAGCTCAAGATTTGCTGCAGCTCTTCCTACCATCTACGGCGGAGCAACCCAGAACGGCATCACTACCATGAAACTTTATGAATCAGCTATTGACCTTTACAATCATCAGCTTGGAAAGACGGCGGCAGCCGGTGAGGCTATAGCCAAGATGGGAATAACGGCCAATCCGAGAATGCAGGGCTTCGTCGCAGTACTTGCGATCGTGGTTAACGTAGTTTGCATTACGGAGATCATCAGAAGAGCCGTTAAGCTTAAGAAGAATCCTTATTCAAACGAAGTATTTACAGATACCAAAGACTTCAAACTTGCTATGGAGCGTGCTGAGCAGTAATGGATAAAGTCAGAGTAATCGAAGTAAAAAGAAGCATTTTTGAAAGCAACGATCAGGATGCGGACAAGCTTAGAAATGAGCTAAAAGAAAGCAAAACCTTTTTGCTCAATCTAATGTCATCACCGGGATCCGGAAAGACAACGACGCTTACCCGTACAATTGAGGTACTTAAGGATAAGTATCGCATCGGAGTTATGGAGGCGGATATTGATTCGGATGTGGATGCACAGACGATCGCTGCTACGGGAGTAAAGTCAATCCAGCTGCATACGGGTGGAATGTGCCACCTTGATGCGGATATGACCAGACAGGGACTTAAAGAGCTCGATGTAACCGATGTCGATTTTGCAATTCTGGAGAATGTTGGAAATCTGGTCTGCCCTGCGGAATTTGACACGGGAAGCACAAAAAATGCAATGATCCTATCCGTACCGGAGGGACATGACAAACCCCTTAAATATCCGCTTATGTTCTCTATCTGCGATGTTGTTCTTATCAACAAGATCGATGTTATGCCTTATTTTGATTTTGATCTTGAGAAATGTAAAGAATACATTCACATGCGTAATCCTAAGGCCAAGGTGATCCCTATCTGTGCCAAGACAGGTGAGGGAATAGAAGAGTGGGCCTGCTGGCTGTCGGAGCAGATTGATGAGAGCATAAAGTAATTACTCAAAAGTATAGGCCGGGCGATTTTAACAGTTTAACCGTCCGGCCTTATTTAGACTTTTGGAGGGAACCGGAAAAGAAAATGCCGTTTCCGATCCGGCCGGGATAGGTGCGGATTTTTGCGTAAGGAAAAAGACTAAAATGCATGAATTAGGCGTAGTTTTTCATATAATCGACGACCTTGAAAAAGTAGGAAAAGAGAATGATGTAGAAAAGATCCATTCTGTAACATTGCAGCTTGGAGAGGTTTCGGGAGTTGTTCCGAAGCTTTTGACGGACGCCTGGAACTGGGCAGCTAAAAAGAATGAGCTGGTTGACGGTGCTGAGCTTATTATCGAGAATCTTCCCGCTGTAACGTACTGTGAGGAATGCGGGTGCGAGTATGAGACGGTAGCTCACGGAAAGATCTGCCCAAATTGCGGAAGTGAGCGCACCTATCTCTTGAGGGGGAATGAATTTTTGATCAAAGAGATCACGGCAACTTAAGCAGGATGATTTAAAAAATAATGCTAACCGAAGGCTATTGCATGGGCCACAGGTAAAACACCAACAAAGAAGAAAGCTGGTATAAAGATGGACAAGAATAATTTTGATATGGAAGATCTTATGACTCCCTATTCGCTGGATCCTAACAGAAATAAAGTAGATCCGAGAAGAGGGATCATTCCGGACTGGGTGGATATGGACGCACCTTTCAGGGAGCCTCTTGCCAAGTTCGCAAAGACTGTAACGGACAGAAAAAATATAAAGCTTGGAATTGAAAAGATTACAAAGGAAAGCCCGGAATACTGGGGACTTTACAATCTGATCACGGATGAGCAGTGCGAGATAGCGCTCAAAATGCAAAAGCGCAAGCCCAAGACCTTTGAGCAGATCGCGGCTCTTTGCCCCGAGTATACAAAGGAAGAGCTTCAAAAGCAGCTCGATGAAATGTCTTATAATGGCGTCATTGAGTGGAACTACGAGAACGAAAAGCATGAAAAACAGTACGTTCTCCCTATGTATGTTCCCGGATCCGCCGAGTTTGGAAATATGAACGGCAGGGTTATAAAGGAGCACCCGGAAGTCGGACCTTTCTTTGAGAGAATGAGCCGTATTCCTCTTGAGGGACTTACGCATATGGTTCCTATGGGCGGCGCCGGCGTCGGAATGCATGTAATCCCTGTTGAAAAGGCTATTGATATGGAGTCTGAGGCGATTGACCTTGAGAAGATTTCATACTGGCTTGAGTATTATGAAGGAAAATACGCCGCATCACCCTGCTCTTGCAGAAGATCGAGACAGACCTTTGACCAGGGCTGCGCTGATGACCCCGAAGGATGGTGTATAGCCGTTGGTGATATGGCGGATTACGTTGTTGAAACCCAGAAGGACGGACGCTATATCACAAAGCAGGAGGCTCTCGAGATCTTCAAACAGGCAGAGGACAACGGATTTGTTCACCAGATCACAAATATTGACGGCGATAAGAAGATCTTTGCAATCTGTAACTGTAACGTGAATGTCTGCTACGCGCTCCGTACTTCGCAGCTTTTCAATACTCCGAATATGTCGCGCTCGGCATATGTGGCGCATGTTGATAAGGAAAAGTGTGTAGCCTGCGGAAGGTGCGTGGAGGTTTGCCCCGCCGGAGCAGCTACTCTCGGACAGAAGCTTTGCAAGAAGGACGGAAGCGAAGTGGTTTATCCCAAGATGCCGCTTCCTACCGAGAAGAAGTGGTCTCCGGATATGTGGACTGAGGACTACCGCGATATCAACCGTATCAACACACACAAAACCGGTACGTCCCCTTGTAAAACAGCTTGTCCTGCCCATATTCCGGTACAGGGATACTTAAAGATGGCCGCACAGGGAAGATATGAAGAGGCCCTTGCTCTTATCAAAAAGTACAACCCGCTTCCCGCAGTCTGCGGACATGTATGTAACCGTCGGTGCGAAGATGCATGTACAAGAGGCACGATCGATGAAGCGATAGCTATCGATGAAGTAAAGAAATTTGTTGCGATGCGCGACTTAAATGCCGAAACACGCTATATCCCCGAGAAGGTTATTCCCAAGATCGGCGGTGGATTCGACGAGAAGGTTGCCATCGTGGGAGCGGGACCTGCGGGAATTGCCTGCGCTTACTATCTTGCTCTTAAGGGATACAAACCTACTATCTTTGAAAAGAATAAAAAGCCCGGCGGAATGGTTACCTACGGAATTCCTTCCTTTGTCTTGGAGAAGAATGTTGTTGAGGCCGAGGTTGATGTTTTAAGGCAGCTCGGCGTAGATATCCGCCTCGGAGTTGAGGTCGGAAAAGATATAACGCTTAAGGACTTAAGACAGCAGGGATACAAGGCTTTCTATATAGCCATTGGTTGTCAGAAAGGACGCGGAGTCGGCGTACCCGGAGAGGACGCGGAAGGCGTTTTAAAGGGCGTTGACTTACTCCATGATGTTATCGATGATGAAAATTACAAGCTCGCAGGAGATACAGTTGTTATCGGAGGAGGTAACGTTGCTATCGACGTCAGCCGAACCGCGATCCGCTGCGGCTCACCAAAGGTTACGCAGGTCTCTCTTGAAACAAGAGACATTATGCCTGCTCTTCCGGAGGAGATAGAGATTGCAGAGTCCGAAGGCATCGAGCTTAAAGGCGGCTGGGGACCTAAGGAGATCCTTACAGAAAACGGCAAAGTTAAGGGCATCATCTTTAAGAAGTGTACACAGGTTAAGAACGCTGAGGGAAGATTTGATCCGAAGTACGATGAGAATGAGACGATGGAGATTGCCTGCTCCAATGTGATCCTTTCAGTAGGACAGGCAACTGTCTGGGGAAATCTCCTGAAAGATGAGGAGGTTGAGTTTAACGGGCCTGCGCCCAAAGCTGATAAGATCACATTCCAGACGACGGTTCCGGATATCTTCGTCGGCGGAGATATGTTCTACGGACCGAGGTTTGCTATTGATGCCATCGCCTGCGGAAGAGAGGGGGCCGAATCGATCCACAGATTTGTTCAGCCCAATTCTTCGTTAACCATTGGACGTGATCCGAATTTCTTTATTGAACTTGACAAGGATGATATACTTGTTAACGATTACGATCATGTTGGCCGTCAGGAGCCGGGAATCAGAAAGACCGAGGATGGAAAGCTTTCATTTAGAGACAATAAGCTTGTGTTTACCGAGGAACAGGTCAAAAAAGAGACTTCAAGATGTCTCTCCTGCGGAGCGTCGATCGTCGATCCGAATAAGTGCGTAGGATGCGGTCTTTGCACAACGCGCTGCGAATTCGATGCAATTAAGCTTACAAGGGATAATCCCGACGCCTCCACTATGCGAAAGGCAGAGGATAAATTAAAATACATCCTCCCTAACGGAGTAAAGCAGGCTGTCAGCCGTCCATTTGTCAAGAAAACGCCTAAAGAAACAGCTTGGCTCCACAACGAAAAATGACACCCGGGGACGGGGGTGGGGGTTCATTTTGAGAACAGACAGGGTGCAATATGTTGAAAAAGAACTTACATGACAATTTAATAGTCAGATTTTTAGCGGTTTCTCTTGCGTCGCTGATAATGGCCCTTAATATCAATACATTTGTCCACACGGGCGGACTTCTTCCCGGAGGAGCGAGCGGACTTACGCTCCTTCTCCAGGAAGTCTTTGACAAATTCTTCAGGCTCAAGATCCCTTATACGGCGATAAATATAATTATAAATGCGTTTCCTGTATACATAGGATTCAGATTTTTAGGTAAGAGATTCACACTCTTTTCCTGCTGGATGATAGTACTGACCGGCCTTTTGACAGATATTCTGCCCTCGTATGTTGTTACCCAGGATACGCTCCTTATCAGCATCTTTGGAGGAATGATAAACGGATTTGCAATATGCCTTTGTCTGTTTTTTGATGCAACCAGCGGCGGAACGGATTTCATCGCGATGTATCTGTCGGAAAAAAGAGGTATTGACTCCTTTCATATCCCGCTGATTATCAACGCTGTAATCCTTACGGCAGCAGGATTCTTGTTCGGCTGGGACAAGGCGCTTTATTCGATTATATTTCAGTATGCCACGACGGCGGTCATACGAACGCTTTACAGACGGTATCAGAGGGCAACGCTGTTTATTGTGACTGACAATCCGGATGGCGTCTGTAAGGCGATTTACGACAATCTGCACCATGGGGCTACGGTCCTTGAAGGGGAAGGCTCGTACGAGCACTGCGAGAGGAAGGTCGTGTATTCCGTTGTCTCAGGATCTGAATCCGGAAAAATCACAAAAAAGATAAAAGAGGTTGATCCTCACGCATTTGTTAATACGATAAAGACGGAAAGGCTTCTCGGAAACTTCTATAGGAAGCCGACGGATTAGATGATGCGATTAAATGAATTTATGATGAAGGCCATGAAGGCTTTTAATTTCATATCGGGAAGCTCTGCGGAAGAAGAGGA
>CADATP010000040.1 GCA_902790935.1 uncultured Lachnospiraceae bacterium
GAAGATGCTTAAGGAGGCCGGCCTTAAATCAAAGATAATTCTTCAGGTACACGACGAACTTGTACTTGAAGCCCCTATAGAGGAAAAAGAAGAGGCTTCCCGAATACTTTCAGAAGCAATGAAGGGGGCGGCTGATCTTGCTGTAAGTCTTGAAATAGGATTAGAGACGGGAAATAACTGGTTAGAGGCGCACTAATGAAGTTTATCGGAGTAACCGGCGGTATAGGCGCCGGGAAAAGTGAAATCCTAAAATTTATCGCTAAGCATTATGACTGCGAGATATATTTTGCGGATGATGTTGCATTTGAAGTTAGAAAAAAGGGCACGGAGTGTTATAATAAACTTGCGGCGCTTTTAGGAGAGGATGTAGCATCGGACAGACAAAAAATGGCAAAAGCAGTATTTGCCGACAAAGAGCTTTTGGAGAAAGTCAATGCTATTATTCATCCTGCTGTAAAGGATTATCTTCTTGATGCTCTTAACAGGGCTAAGGAAAAAGGATGCGAGCTCTTTTTTGTGGAGGCTGCGCTTTTAATAGAGGCAGGGTATAAAGAAATTTTAGATGAACTCTGGTATGTGTATGCCGACAGGGAAGTAAGGGTTAAACGCCTTATGGAGTCTCGCGGATACAGCAGAGAAAAAGCTGAAGGCATTATGGCAAATCAGCTTACGGATGAGGTTTTTCGTAGGGAATGCGATTTTATTATTGATAACAGCAGTTCTCTTGATAAGGCTTATGATGCCATCAAGAGAAGACTGGAGGGATACAGATGGCAAGAGTAAAAAGCGGATCGGACAATCTTGTATTTGGTCTTGATATCGGTACAAGAAGCATTGTGGGAACCGTTGGTTATCTTATTAAGGACAAGTTTCATGTTATCGGACAAACCGTTAAAGAGCATGAAACCAGAGCTATGCTCGACGGACAGATACATGATATCCAAAAAGTCGGATCAACCATCAAGGCTGTAAAAGAGGAGCTGGAGAAAAAACTTGATGTTACTTTATCGGATGTTTGTATAGCTGCCGCAGGTCGTGTGCTCAGAACTGTTACAACTAAATCCGAGATAAAATTTGAGGCCGAAAAGGAGATTGATGCGGAGGATATATACAATCTTCTTATGAACGGTGTTGAACAGGCCTATACTGAATTTGCGGCCAAGAATGATTCCGATATAAAGTTTTACTGTGTTGGGTATACACCGATGCGGTATTATATGAATGATTATCAGATAGGTAATCTTGAAGGACACAAGGCTTCAAGGATTTCCTGTGATTTTATTGCCACTTTTCTTCCCGATGATGTAGTTGATGGATTAAACAAGGCAGTTGCGATAGCCGGGCTTTCGGTTATTAATATGACCCTGGAGCCTATCGCTGCTATTCAGGTTGCGATCCCCGAAAAGTTCAGGATGTTAAATCTTGCATTAGTGGATGTTGGCGCGGGAACAAGCGATATTTCAATTACAAGTGATGGAACGATCGTGGCTTACGGTATGATTCCTACTGCCGGAGATGCTCTTACAGAGATCGTTGTGCAAAACTGTCTTGTGGAGTTTGAGACAGCGGAAGCTATAAAGAGGGCTGCCGGCGGACATGAAGTTATCGAGTATACGGATATTTTGGGTCTACCTCAGACAATAGAACCTAAAAAGGTTCTTGATATGCTTGATGAAAAGCTTGAAGAGATGGCTGATGAAGTTGCGACTGAAATCAAGAGACTTAATGGTGATAAAAGCGTAAGCGCGGTATTTGTTGTAGGCGGAGGCGGAACTGTTCCGGGATATACTGAAAAGCTTGCCAAGAAGCTTGATATTGTAAAAGAGCGTGTTGCTATCCGCGGTAAGGAAGTAATGCAGTCCATAGAATTCGAAAACGATGACGCCATCAAGGATTCGCTTATGGTTACGCCCATCGGTATCTGCTTAAGTTATTACGCACAGAGCAACAACTTCATCTTTGTCGAGTTTAATGGGCAGCGCCTTAAGCTTTATGACAACGGAAAGCTTACGGTTTCCGACGCCGCTATGCAGGTTTCTTTATCAAACGAGGATCTCTTCCCTAAGAGAGGAAAGGCTCTTACCTTTACAGTAAACGGAAAGAGCAAGATGATAAGAGGCGAGCAGGGTGATTCATGCGTGATCAAGCTGAATAACGAGCCTGCCGATCTTTATACAGTGATAAACAGCGGAGATAAGATTGAAGTTATAAAGTCTACAGCAGGAGCGGATGCAAAGGCAACGCTTGGTTCTCTTAAGGAAATCGCGGAGCCGCTCCATATTGTTGTTAACGGAAAGCAGATAGAGCTTCCGAGAACAGCTCTTGTAAACGGAAAACTTGAAAATGAATTTTATGATATAACCGACGGTGACGATATCGTTATAGACAATTTCTACACGGTGGATCAGATATGCGGCATGCTTGATATCAAACTGACACCGAATATCACGGTTAACGGAACTCCCGCAAAGAGCAGTACAAAGGTTTATGAGGACTTTACCCTTGACTTTAGCGAAGAGGAGCAAAATGAGTTAAACGAACGGTACGAAGACGAGGAAGCTGAGGAGACTGAAGAAGAGGAAGAAACAGAAGAGGCGGAAGAAGTAGACGAGTCCGAGGAAGCGGAGTCGAATGACACAGCAACCCCGTCCCGGGGGGTCATTTCTGAGGCAGATGAGGGTGAGGCAAAAAATGACACAGCAACCCCGTCCCCGGGGGTCATTTCTGATGACACAGCAACCCCGTCCCCGGGGGTCATTCACGATATAGAGATCGTGGCCAACGGCAAAAACATCACAATGCATGGCAAGGCAAGCTATGTATTTGTGGATGTGTTTGATTATATAGATTTTGATCTTCGAAATCCTGCGGGCAGAAGCGTTATAACAAGAGTAAACGGTCTTGATGCAGCTTATATGCAGGAGCTTAAAGAGGGGGATAATCTGGAAATATTCTGGGAGAAAAAGTAAATTAATGAGATTTTGTGCATTTGCCAGCGGAAGCAGCGGAAACTGTACCTACGCCGGGTCGGAGAGTACCCATATCCTTGTCGATGTGGGTATCAGCGGAAAGCGGGTAGACCAGGCACTTAACTGCGCCGGGCTGGCAGGAAGAGATTTAAACGGGATACTGATAACACATGAGCATTCCGACCATATCTGCGGGCTGGGAGTTATTTCGAGAAAGTACGGTATTCCGATCTATGCAACGGAAAAGACGATAGATGCTATTAAGAAGGATAAGTCCGTAGGGCAGATAGATCCGGAACTTTTTAATGTGATCAGAGCTGACAATAAATTCAACATCGGGGATTTAACGGTCAATCCTATGAAGATATCCCATGATGCTGCTGATCCTGTGGGCTACAGGATCTCCTACGGAAGTAAGAAAGTAGCCGTCTGTACAGATCTTGGGAAATATGATGAATATACTGTTGAAGCATTAAAGGGTTTGGATGTATTATTACTTGAGGCCAATCATGATGTAAAGATGCTTCAGTTAGGGCCATATCCTTATCCCTTAAAGCAGAGGATTCTGGGGGACAGAGGGCATCTGTCAAACGAACTCTCCGGACAGCTCTTATCGAGAGTGTTGCATGATGATATGAAATATATTTTTCTTGGGCATCTGTCAAAGGAGAATAATATGCCGGAGCTGGCTTATGAAGCCGTTAAAACGGAAGTCACCCTTAGTCCTTTAAACGGATATAAAGGGGACGATTTTTGTATCAGTGTTGCTAAGAGAACCGAAATGTCTGAACTAATTGCTATTTAGCATTTAATACTGGAGGAATTTATGAAGAAACTTATTATTACTGTAGTCGGAAAAGACACCGTTGGAATCATCGCAAAGGTATGTACCTACCTTGCTGAGAATTCAATTAATATACTTGATATATCCCAGACTATCGTATCAGGGTATTTTAATATGATGATGATAGTTGATATGAGCGGATCCGGAAAGGATTTCGGTGCGATAGTAGACGACCTTGACAAGATCGGAGAGGGAATCGGTGTTTCTATCAAGTGCCAGAAGGAAGAGATCTTTGATTCTATGCACAGGATCTGATATCAAAATTAATACTATACGAGGATACATAAATGATTAACCAGTTTGAAGTTATAGAAACCAATAAGATGGTTGAAGAGGAAAACCTCGATGTCAGGACCATCACAATGGGTATCAGTCTTCTCGACTGCATAGACAGCGACCTTGATACCTGCTGTAAAAAGATCCATGACAAGATTTATGAATCAGCCAAGGATCTTGTAAGTACCGGAGAGAAAATTGCAAAAGAGTATGGTGTACCTATCGTAAATAAGCGAATCTCCGTAACTCCCATCGCTCTTGTGGGCGGTGCATGCTGCAAGAGCAGCGATGATTTTGTTAAGATCGCAGTTACTCTTGATAATGTTGCTAAAGAAGTAGGAGTTAATTTCCTCGGCGGATATTCCGCTCTTGTTTCTAAAGGAACAACAAAGGCTGACGAGCTTTTAATGAGATCTATCCCCAAGGCTCTTGCTTCTACGGAATTTGTCTGCAGCTCTGTAAATTTAGGATCAACCAAGACCGGTATCAATATGGATGCCGTAAGACTTATGGGGGAGATCATTAAAGAAACAGCAGAGCTTACTAAGGATAAGGATTCCCTTGGCTGCGCTAAGCTCGTTGTATTTTGTAACGCTCCCGATGACAATCCTTTTATGGCCGGTGCTTTTCACGGAGTAACCGAAGCCGACAGGATAATCAACGTCGGTGTAAGCGGACCCGGAGTTGTTAAAAAGGCTCTTGAATCCGTAAGGGGAGAGAGCTTTGAAGTCCTTTGCGAAACTATCAAAAAGACAGCATTTAAGGTTACAAGGGTTGGACAGCTTGTGGCAAAGGAAGCTTCCGCTATGCTCGGAGTTCCTTTCGGAATAGTAGATCTCAGCCTTGCGCCTACACCTGCCATCGGTGATTCGGTAGCCGATATTCTTTGCGAGATAGGACTTGAATACGCCGGAGCTCCCGGTACAACGGCAGCTCTTGCTCTTTTGAACGATCAGGTGAAAAAAGGCGGCGTTATGGCTTCTTCGTATGTTGGCGGTTTAAGCGGTGCCTTCATCCCTGTAAGTGAAGACCAGGGAATGATAAATGCAGCAGTAGCCGGTGCTCTTACCCTTGAAAAGCTTGAGGCAATGACCTGCGTTTGTTCCGTAGGACTTGATATGATCGCTATACCGGGAGATACCAAGGCAACTACGATTTCCGGTATTATCGCAGATGAACTGGCAATCGGTATGGTTAACCAAAAGACTACAGCTGTAAGACTTATTCCTGTTGTAGGTAAGGGAGTAGGAGAGACGGTAGAATTCGGCGGACTCTTAGGATACGCTCCGATCATGCCGGTCAATAAATTTTCCTGCGATGATTTTGTAAACAGAACGGGACGTATCCCTGCGCCGATACATTCATTTAAGAACTGATAATTTATGATTTAGTATTTTTTTGGTATTTACAGTATAACCAGTGGAGTTGAGTATTCATTCTTGGCGGGCGTACATGTTTTTATGGCGCGGGCCGAGTAATAAATCTCGTTTGCTTTGATCTCATTCCTAAACATCTTCCAGGGCTCTGAATAGAGAATTCCGGAAGCATCCGCAACTTTTGTTATAAGAGGAATCTTGCTGCGGCATTTAATCTCGGACAAGAGGGGCTCGGCCTGTTTTCTAAAGCCGAGTACTCTTGCATAGGGGATGAAATCAATAAGCTTGTAGCTTTCTAGATCACGCTCGGTTATATCAAGCAAAATGTGCATGAGACATCTTGAAATTCTTGTGTAGGTGCGGTCCCTGCTCTTTACTTCTTCGATAAAGTTTTTAAAGGATGTAAAGGTGCTAAGCTTATTGGCAATTCGGTCGGACAGGGCGCTGCTTACATCGAAATAAGATGTGTATCCGATATTTTTCTCCTGTAAGAGCTTGTAATAAAGCATCGAAGAGAAATCATCCAGATCCATAATATTTCCGGCTTCAATTTCATCAAACAGATCTATGTATGCACTTTCGGGCATAGCGGCGGAAAAATCGGTTCCTGCCAATATGCCTTCTCTTATTGCCTGCGCAGAAGCGGAGGTTGCATTGTCAGCCATATAACGGTCATGGTAATTTGAGCCCTGCCTTTTTATCGTGAAAGGTGTAATGGTAGATTCTCTTCTCAAAATAGCCTTGATGTATTCGATGGCTAAGATATTATTGGGGGACTCAAGTACCCTTGTTGCATCAAACAAAGAGTTCTCATATTGGATTAGGGCATTGTTTCTTGCAAGAGGATAAGTATAGCCCTCTCTTAAGTATCTTTGCATATATTCGGAAAACTCAGGGGGCTCTTCGAGAAGAATTGATGCGATGTGATTTAAGATCTCGATATCGCCGGATTCACTTCCGAAAGAAAGGTAATCTACGACACCGAGCTTGTCCAAAAGAGCAACACCGGCGCTTGCAAAGTACTCGGCACTTGAGGTGGAGTAGCAGGTGGGTATCTCTAAAACAAGATCCGCTCCACCTTCGAGAGCCATCTTGGTACGTACATATTTATCAATGACAGCGGGAGCGCCTCTTTGAACAAAGTTGCCGCTCATAGCGACAATCGTATAATCGGCACCTGTCTGTTCCTTGGTTTTTTCAAGATGGGCTATATGGCCGTTATGAAAGGGATTGTATTCGGCGATGATTCCGTTTACTATCATATCTGGTCTCCGTATTAGAAAACGATTACTGTTATAATAACTATAATATAAAAGGCGTTTAAATAAAAGCAAATAATAAAATGTAAGGGCTTTCATTTTACATTTGAATGTGATAGTATTATAATAGTTTCATTAATAAACTATTCACATGTTTTTAGAGAGGTAAAAGCAAAATGGCATTTATTGACGGTATAAAAGAAAAGGCAAAACTTGACAAAAAAACCATCGTTCTTCCCGAATCCAACGATAAGAGAACCCTTATCGCAGCTTCCGAGGTTTTAAAGGAAGGTATCGCAAACATCATTATGATTGGTAATAAAGAGAAGATCATGGATGGTGCTACATGGCTTGAAATCGAGCTCGATGGAATAAAGATCATCGACCCCAATGAGACAGAGCTTCTTGATACATACGTTAATCTCTTGTATGAGTGCAGGAAAGCAAAGGGAATGACACCCGAGAAGGCGAGAGAGATCCTTTTAAGCGA
The DNA here is from genome assembly GCA_902790935.1 of uncultured Lachnospiraceae bacterium. Taxonomy (GTDB): domain Bacteria; phylum Bacillota; class Clostridia; order Lachnospirales; family Lachnospiraceae; genus AC2028. The sequence goes on from CADATP010000040.1 coordinate 7,215, forward strand.
CTGGCTTACTTTCGGTATTATGATGGTTAAGAACAATGACGCTGACGGTATGGTTGCCGGAGCTTGTCATTCTACCGCAGACACCTTAAGACCTGCGCTTCAGATCCTTAAGACTGCTCCCGGAGTTAAGCTCGTTTCTGCTTTCTTTATTGTAGATACAATTATGAAGGATATGGGAGAAAACGGAGCATTCCTTTTCGCCGACTGCGGACTTAACCAGGATCCCACCGCTGAAGAGCTTGCCGTTATCGCTGATTCATCGGCTCGTTCATTCAAACAGCTTATCGGACCCAAGCCTCAGATCGCTATGCTCAGCCATTCAACCATGGGAAGCGCCAAGCACGCCCTTGTTACTAAGATGGTAGACGCTACAAGAATCGCAAAGGAAGAATATCCTCATCTTTGCATTGACGGAGAGCTTCAGCTTGACGCTGCACTTGTTCCCCATGTAGCAAAGACAAAGGCTCCCGGAAGCCCTGTTGCCGGACATGCCAATGTTCTCATCTTCCCTAACCTTGATGCCGGAAATATCGGCTATAAGCTTGTTCAGAGACTTGGAAATGCAGAAGCTTACGGACCTATGCTTCAGGGTATCGCTAAGCCCGTTAACGACCTTTCAAGAGGCTGCTCTTGGCAGGACATCGTCGGTGTTGTCGCGCTTACCGCAGTCCAGGCCCAGCTTGTTTAAATATGAGATTTATTATAATTAAAGATTAGTTTATTATGGCTGAAGGCGAAGGCAGATTCCGTGAGCGAACCATGGAGCGTCGCCGGCACTTACTGAGAACGAAGTTCGAAGTTAGTACCGCTGCGTAACGCGTGTTTGAGGCGAGAGCCGTGTGAGCGACGGAACTGCCGACGCCAAGGCTGCAACTAAGTTTGTACATAGTTATACTATTGATTCTTGGAGGAAGATTATATGAATATTCTTGTAATTAACTGCGGTTCATCATCTTTAAAGTACCAGCTTATAAATTCCGATACTGAGCAGTGGATCGCGAAGGGACTTTGCGAGAGAATTGGCATCGACGGAAGCCAGATCGTATATCAGAAAGCCGGCGGGGACAAGGAAGTAACGGTTTCTCCCATGCCCGACCATACCGAGGCCATCAGACTTGTTCTCGAAGCTCTTACAAATGATAAAACCGGAGCAATAGGGAGCCTTTCAGAGATCGATGCAGTAGGACACAGAGTAGTCCACGGCGGAGAGAAATTCTCATCAAGCACTGTGATCACACCCGAGGTTATCGAGGCTATTAAGGAATGTAACGACCTTGCTCCTCTTCATAATCCTGCAAACCTTATCGGAATTGATGCATGTGCAAAGCTTATGCCCGGAGTTCCTATGGTAGCTGTATTTGATACCGCTTTCCACCAGACAATGCCCGCCGAAGCCTACATGTACGGACTTCCTTATTCATATTACGAGAAATACAAGATCCGCCGCTACGGTTTCCACGGAACAAGCCACTCCTTCGTTTCAAAGAAGATGGCTGAGGATATGGGAAAGAAGCCCGAGGACTTAAAGCTTATTATTTGCCACCTCGGAAACGGCGCTTCAGTATCCGCTGTTAAGAACGGAAAATGTGTTGATACCTCTATGGGACTTACTCCTCTTGAAGGACTTATTATGGGTACCAGAAGCGGAGACATCGATCCCGCGATCATGGAGTTTATTGCTCATAAAGAGAATAAATCCATCGATGAGGTTATGACACTTCTCAATAAGAAATCAGGTGTTTACGGTCTTTCCGGAGATCTTTCATCCGACTTCAGAGACCTTGAGGATGCTTACAACAAGGGCAACGAAAAGGCTATTATCGCAGTTAAGACCTTCAGCTACAGAGTAGCAAAGTATGTTGGCGCTTATACCGCAGCTATGAACGGTGTTGACGGTATCGCATTTACTGCAGGTGTCGGAGAGAACTGCGGACTTGTAAGAAAGCTTGTCTGCGAGTATCTTGGATACCTTGGAGTTAAGTTGGATGATGCGGCTAACTCAAAGCGCGGTGAAGATACTGTAATCTCAACTCCCGATTCAAAGGTATGTGTAATGTTTATACCTACGAACGAAGAACTTGCTATTGCCAGAGAGACATTAGCGCTTACAAAATAGATCAAAGCTTTCAGCTCCTGCTTATATAGGCAGGAGCTTTTTTTCGCCGCAAGAATATATTTGTGGTAAAATATAAAGGTACTTTTGTAAACTTTGGTTTGATCAAAAGAATCAAATTAGAAAAGGTGAATCTATGAATATTTGTTTACTTAATGATTCATTTCCGCCGGTAATAGACGGCGTTGCTAATACGGTTTTAAACTACGGACGCGTTTTAACAGACGAGATCGGCGCGCAGGTAATCGTCGGGACGCCGAGATATCCGGGAACCGATTATTCAGGTTACCCTTATAAAGTAGTTGCCTACCCGAGCCTTGATACAACCAGGTTAACCGCCGGTTATAGGACCGGGTATCTTTTGTCTGTAAGAGAGATAGCTGAAATGTCGGAGTTTGGCCCTGACATTATACATACTCATTGTCCCGCCGCTTCGACTCTTATGGCAAGAATCCTTCAATATGAAACGGGAGCACCCGTCGTATTTACCTACCATACAAAGTTTGATCAGGATATTGCCAAGGCGGTAGGAAACGGATTTCTTAAAAAAGAAACCCTGAAGATGCTTGTAAGCAATATATCAGCCTGTGATGAAGTCTGGGTAGTATCAGAGGGGGCCGGAGAAAACCTGAAAAGCCTTGGATATATGGGTAATTACCGCGTAATGGTTAACGGTGTGGACTTTGAAAGAGGTAAGGCTGCCGCGTCCGAAGTTCAAAAGGTAACCAAGGGTTACAACTTGCCTTCAGATGTCCCTATATTTTTATTTGTCGGAAGACTTATGGAATACAAGGGAATCCCGATTATTCTTGATGCCATGAAAAGGCTTTATAAGTCGGGGATGGATTTTAGAATGGTCTTTGTCGGAAGCGGGGACTACGAACCTGCTATGAGGGAAAAAGTATCGGAGTACGGCATAAACGACAAAGTAATCTTTACCGGTCCTATCAGAGACAGGGAAGAGCTTCGCGCAATCTATACGAGATGTGATCTTTTCCTTTTTCCTTCAACCTATGATACAAACGGTATTGTTGTAAGAGAGGCGGCTGCCTGCGGACTTGCTTCCGTGCTTATAAAGAATTCCTGTGCCGCCGAAGGAATAACGCACGCCCGTAACGGATATATGATAGAGGAAAACGGTGAGTCCATGGCGGCTCTGCTTTCGGAGATCTGTAAGGATATGGATGCTGTCCACACTGTGGGCGATAATGCTATGAAAGAGATATATATTTCCTGGGATGAGAGCGTTAAAAAGGCTTATAGGAGGTACGAAGAGATCCGGGAAGAGACCAAGGATGGAACGCTTTTAAAGAAGCGCAGGCAAAAGTCGGATCTTTTAATCGAGACGGCGGGAGAAGTTACGGAGAAGTTCAAAAAGCTTATGGACCTTCCCGGAAGGATAAGGGAGGAGCTTTTGAGCGAAGATGAGTGGATCATCAGACGAAAAGAATAATTGATTGCATCTTAGTTACGGCTATATAGATTATCATACGAAAAGAGGCGTATTTTAATTGGAAAGTTCTAAGAGGGACTGGTATAAAACCGCGGTATTCTATCAGATCTGGGTCAGAAGCTTTGCAGACGGAAACGGTGATGGCATAGGAGATTTATACGGCGTATACGATAAGCTGGAATATATAAAATCTCTTGGCGTTACGGCTATATGGTTTAACCCTTTGTATCCTTCCCCCAATGCGGATTTTGGATATGATATTTCGGATTACTGCGATATTCATCCCGATTACGGAGATCTTAATCAGTTTAAAAAGGTGCTTGATAAAGCCCATGCTCTTGGAATGAAGGTTGTTATGGATCTTGTAATAAACCATACATCCGATGAGCATAAATGGTTTAAGGAAAGCAGAAAAGGCAAAGATAATCCTTACAGCGATTACTATATCTGGAGAGACAAGCCGAACAACTGGGATTCAATACTTGAGGGTTCAGCCTGGGAGTTCGACAAGGAAAGAGGTCAGTACTATCTCCATCTTTTTGCCAAGAAACAACCGGATTTAAATATGGACAATCCTAAGGTCAGAGAAGAAGTTAAAAATATACTTCGTTTCTGGCTTGAGATGGGCGTTGACGGATTTAGAGAAGATGTTATCAACTTTATTTCCAAAAGAGAGGGGCTACCCAATGGCATCGGTTTTTTGCCGATAATCGGAAGTATGATGCATTACAAGGATGGACCGCATATTCACGAGTATATGCGGGAGTTCAGAGAAGTTTGCGACGAGTACGGCGCGGTACAGATCGGCGAAGGTCCTATGACTTCCCTTGGAAACGCAAAAAAGTATTTAAGCGGTGATACAAAGTCTCTTGATATGATGTTTTCCTTTGACCATATGACTGCGGACTGCTTATTTACTGAATATATTCACAGACCCTTTAAACTTATCAGGCTTAAAAAGGCTTTGTCTAAATGGCAATACGGACTTGAGGGAAGAGCCTGGAATTCGCTTTACCTTGAAAACCACGATCATCCAAGGGTTATCAGCAGATACGGAAGCGAGAAATACCATAGACAGAGCGGTACGGCCCTTGCTGTAAGCTATCTGTTTTTACACGGTACTCCTTTTATTTATCAGGGACAGGAAATCGGCATGACCAATATAAGACTGTCCTCGATTCATAAATATATTGATGTATCTTCGATAAATAACTATTTTAAGTACCACCTGAAGGATGATGAAAAGGATAGATTACGGAGGATACATTTATCCAGCAGAGACTCCGCAAGGACTCCGATGCAGTGGACCTCGGGAAGGTACGCGGGATTTTCTTTGGTTAAGCCCTGGTTTTATTTAAATCCCAATTACAGGAAGATAAATGTTTCGAGGGAGGAAAAGAATCCTGACAGCATATTAAACTTTTACAGAGAGTGTATAAAGATAAGGCAGAAGAGCAAAACCCTTCTTTTCGGTAAGTACAAGGAGTATGAAGAAAACCATCCATACGTTTATATGTACGAAAGGCGCCTTGATAAGAACGGATATGTTGTTATTACATCTTTCGCAAAGGAGAAGATTCCATTCGTACTTCCCAAAGCCTTCCGGGGACATAAAGGAAAGGTTGTTATTTCAAACTATCCTTCAAAGAACAAAAAGGGAGAGAAGTTTACCTTCCCGATTGACTATATGATCCTCGAGCCTTACGAAGCCCTCGTCGTCAAAGTAAGATATTTATGACCCCGGGGACGGGGTTGGGGTGTCAAAAAAATGACACAGGGGGACGGGGATGGGGTGTCATTTTTTGAAACGTGGGATATTTAACACTTGACAACTGTAAAGTGGCGTAGTAATATTTATTCAATTTAAGATATAAACCGTTGAAGCGGGGATAAAGGCAGTAAAAGTGCTTACAGAGAGACCGGGTGCTGAGAAAGGTTGGATTACTGGCTGTCAAATGGGCCGCTGAGGGCGTAGCGAAAAGGAACAGAAAGTTAATCCTTAGTATACTGCGACGTTAGCCTGCGTTAAGGGTAAAGAAGATGATGGTCTTCCGATAAGAGCGCTGCAACAGCGAATCAAGGTGGCACCGCGAGATATTTAGTTTATCCCGTCCTTGGCAAATAGTTTATTTGCCGAGGACGTTTTTTTAATCATTTTTAAAACATAGAAAGGAGCATCAGATGAAAATCTATCCGACACTGGAAGAATGTAAGACAATAGCAAATAGCGGAAAGTATGGGGTGATTCCTGTCTGGTGCGAGATATTTGCGGACTCTACTACAGCGATAGAGGTTCTTAAAAAACTAAAAGCTGTAAGCAAACATGTATATCTTCTTGAAAGCGCAGAGGCTGATAAAAAGTGGGGAAGATATTCTTTCCTGGGATATGATCCTTTAATGGAGATTACGGCTTACAACGGCGAAGTAACCGTAACGGATCCCGACGGAACGAGATCCGAAAAAAAAGATATAAGAGGAGCTATCAGGGATATCGTTAATAAATATAAAAGTCCGGAGAATAAGGAACTTCCTCCTTTTACCGGCGGTCTTGTAGGATATTTTTCCTACGACTATATAAAGTACAGCGAACCTACACTTAAGCTGGATGCAAAAGACGAGGATGGCTTTAAGGACTGCAACCTGATGCTTTTCCATAAAGTAATTGCTTTTGACAATTACAGACAAAAGATCATTCTTATCTACAATATTAGAACAGAAGATATTGATGTAAGCTATAATACAGCGATCAAGCGTCTTAACGAGATGAAGGACATCATCTTAAAAGGGAAGCCTGCCGACGATAAACCGTTGAAATTATTAAGCGATTTTAGCCCACTGTTTGATGAGAAAAACTATTGCGATATGGTTGAAAAGGGTAAGCATTATATCTTTGAGGGAGATATCTTTCAGGTTGTACTTTCAAACAGACTTGAAGCAAAGATGGAGGGAAGTCTCCTTGATGCATACAGAGTACTTCGAACTTCCAATCCTTCACCCTATATGTTTTATTTTTCAGGAAGCGACGGAGAAATCTCGGGAGCAAGCCCTGAAACTCTTGTAAAGCTGGAAAACGGAAGGCTTCACACTTTTCCTCTTGCGGGAACAAGAAAAAGAGGAGAAACAGACGAGGAAGATATCGCTCTTGAGAAAGAATTACTTGCAGATGAAAAAGAGAGAGCTGAGCATAATATGCTCGTAGATCTCGGAAGAAACGATATCGGAAAGATCAGCAAGATCGGATCTGTAGAAGTTGAGAAGTACATGTCCATCGAGAGATATTCACATGTAATGCATATCGGATCCACAGTAGGAGGCGATATCAGGGATGATAAAGATGCTCTTGATGCAGTAGATGCGATCCTTCCCGCCGGAACTTTAAGCGGGGCTCCAAAGCTTAGGGCTTGCGAGATCATAAATGAACTTGAGAACAACAAGCGCGGTATATATGGAGGTGCCATTGGTTATATTTCCTTTACGGGCAACCTTGATACATGTATCGCTATAAGGCTTGCATTCTCGAAAAACGGAAAGGTGTTTATTCGTTCCGGGGCAGGTATCGTAGCTGATTCAGTACCGGCAAATGAATACAGGGAATGCATCCAAAAGGCAGCTGCGGTTAAACAGGCAATTGAAAAGGCCTGCGACGGAATCGAGTAAGGGAGGGCATTATGATACTGCTTATAGATAATTACGACAGTTTTTCATACAATGTATACCAGCTTATCGGAAGTATTAATCCCGATATTAAGGTTATCAGAAATGATGAGCTTACAATACCTGAAATAGAAGCGCTTAACCCCAGTCATATCATTATTTCTCCCGGACCCGGAAAGCCATCAGAAGCGGGAATCTGCGAAGAGGTTATAAAGTACTTCGCCGGTAAAAAGCCTATTATGGGTATCTGCTTAGGGCATCAGGCTATCTGCGAAGTATTTGGAGCAACGGTTACCTACGCTAAGCAGCTGATGCACGGAAAGCAGTCGGTGGCAAGGCTTGATAATTCATCTGTATTATTTAAAGGGATGGATGATAAAATGACCGTAGCAAGGTACCATTCTCTTGCTGCTAAGCCGGATACGATACCTGACTGCCTTAAAGTTACGGCGACAACTGATGACGGCGAGGTTATGGCTGTAGAGCACAGAGATTATCCCGTTTACGGCGTGCAGTTCCATCCTGAATCTGTACTTACTCCAGACGGCAAGAAGATTATGGTGAATTTTTTAGGATAAAACTTAGTTACGGTGAGCCGCATATAAATACCTGCAATATGATTAATTACAACAAGATTTCAACACTATCAATATGTGGAGAACAAAATATGATTTTAGATGAAATCGCAAAATATACGATAGAAAGAATTGAGCATGAAAAAAGCCTGCTGCCTCTTAGCGAACTTAAGATTAGAGCTAAAGATTTGGATGCTAAGACAGGCTACCCTTTCGAAAAAGCGCTGTCAAAGCAAGGGATCAGCTTTATCTGCGAAGCAAAGAAAGCATCACCCTCTAAGGGCGTTATCGCACAGGATTTTCCTTATGTGCAGATAGCGAAAGAATACGAAGCGGCCGGGGCGGATGCTATGAGCGTTTTAACGGAGCCAAAGTGGTTTATGGGAAAGGATGAATACCTTTCCGAAATCCGAAAAGCGGTAAGTATTCCCCTTTTAAGGAAAGATTTTACTGTTGATGAATATATGATCTACCAGGCAAAGGTTATGGGCGCAGATGCTGTACTTTTAATCTGCGCGATATTAAGCGATATGCAGCTTAGCGAGTACTTTGGCATTGCAAACGAACTGGGGCTTTCGGCTTTAGTTGAGGCACATGACGAGGAGGAAGTTAAGAGGGCTCTTAAGGCCGGGGCAAGGATAGTCGGAGTAAACAATCGAAACCTTAAGGATTTTACAGTTGATATTGAAAACTCCGTAAGCTTAAGAAGCCTTGTTCCAAAAGATATTTTGTTTGTATCCGAAAGCGGTATGAAGGAAAGGAAAGATATAAAAAGGCTTGAGGATAACGGAACAAATGCGGTTCTTATCGGTGAGACTTTTATGAGAAGCAGTGATAAAGCGGCTATGATAAAAGAACTGAGGGGAATGTAAATAAACTTAAATTTATTTACCTAAAGTGCGATCAAATTAGCAAAATAAAAGTAAGAAATAATTAGTAGAAAAGCGGAAAAACTTAAAATACAGGAAGGATGAAACAATGAACAAAAAAGGCAGATTCGGAATACACGGCGGACAGTATATTTCCGAAACACTTATGAACGAGCTTATTAAACTTGAAGAGGCTTACGAGCATTACAAAAACGATCCCGAGTTTAATGCCGAGTTAACCGATCTTTTAAATAACTATGCCGGCAGACCTTCTCTTTTGTATTATGCCGAGAAGATGACAAAGGACCTTGGCGGTGCAAAGATTTACCTTAAGAGAGAAGATCTTAACCACACAGGATCTCATAAGATAAATAATGTTTTAGGTCAGGCTCTTCTTGCTAAAAAGATGGGTAAGACAAGACTTATCGCTGAGACCGGAGCGGGACAGCACGGAGTTGCGACTGCTACGGCTGCGGCACTTCTTGGCATGGAGTGTGAGATTTTTATGGGAAAGGAAGATACAGTTCGCCAGGCTCTCAACGTATACAGAATGGAGCTTTTGGGAGCAAAGGTTAATGCGGTTACTACCGGAACTATGACTCTTAAGGATGCGGTTAACGATGCTATGAGAGAATGGTCAGGAAGAGTAGAGGATACGCATTACTGCTTAGGATCAGTTATGGGACCTCATCCTTTTCCTACTATCGTAAGAGATTTCCAGAGCGTCATCAGTAAGGAAGCAAGAGCTCAGATACTTGAAAAAGAAGGTAAGCTTCCTGCCGCTGTAATCGCCTGCGTAGGCGGAGGATCAAACTCAATAGGAGCCTTTTACAATTTTATTCCTGATAAGGAAGTTGAACTTATAGGATGTGAAGCCGGCGGAAGGGGCGTTGATACTCCGGAGACTGCTGCAACCATCGCAACAGGATCTCTTGGTATCTTCCATGGTATGAAGTCATATTTTTGCCAGGATAAGTATGGCCAGATCGCGCCTGTTTACTCTATTTCGGCCGGGCTTGACTATCCCGGAATAGGACCAGAGCATGCATATCTTCATGACATCGGAAGAGCCAAATATGTTCCTATCACAGACGAAGAAGCGGTTTGCGCATTCGAGTATCTTTCAAAGACAGAAGGAATCATCCCGGCGATAGAGAGTGCACACGCTGTAGCTCAGGCGATAAAGATCGCCAAAAACTATACTCCCGATCAGAGTATCATCATCTGTATCTCGGGAAGAGGCGACAAAGATGTTGCAGCTATTGCAAGATACAGGGGCGTTGATCTTCACGATTGATTTTTGAATTTGAATAATACTAAATAGAGATACTTTAAACAGCTATACATGCTTAAATGAAAAGGTGATTATATGAAAGGCAAGTTAAACAATAAGATTTCTAAAGCTTTTGAGAATGCAAACGGTAAAGCATTTATTGCTTTTATAACCGCCGGTGATCCGGATGCGGACAGTACGGTTAAATATATCTTAGAGATGGCAAGAGCCGGAGCAGACCTTATTGAGATAGGAATCCCTTTCTCGGATCCTACCGCGGAGGGTGTTGTAATTCAGGATGCCAATATCCGCGCACTTAAGGGCGGCATGACCACTGACGGCGTTTTTGATATTGTTAAAAGAGTAAGAGAAGAAAGCGATATTCCTCTTTGCTTTATGACATACGCAAATCCTGTGTTCCACTACGGTTACGATGAATTCTTTTCAAAGTGCGAGAAGCTCGGGGTGGACGGGATAATTGTTCCCGATATGCCTTTTGAGGAGAAACAGGAGATGGAAGAGCCGGCAAATGCTCACAATGTGGCCGTAATATCTATGGTGTCCCCTACCTCGGAGGAAAGGATCAAGAATATCGCCAAGGATGCAGATGGGTTTATCTATGTTGTAAGCTCTATGGGTGTAACCGGAGTAAGAAGTGAGATTAAAACCGATCTTGATTCTATAATCGGACATATAAGAGAGGTTACGGATACGCCCTGCGCTATCGGCTTCGGAATCAGTACTCCCGATCAGGCGAAAGCTATGGCAGAAAAGTCGGACGGAGCTATCGTGGGAAGCGCTATCGTACGGATTGTAGCCGAGCACGGCAAAGATGCAGGCAAGTATCTCTATGACTACGTTAAGAGCATGAAGGATGCAGTATTGTCTGTATAGAGAAAGTATGCCAATGTTTCAAATCCTTTCTAAAAAGGTGCTGTTAAAAAAGCTAAAAATATGCTGCGGGTATTTTTCTTGACGAGATCTTGAAGTAGTTGTATAATCGGAAAAAGATATACAAATATACTTGTATACAATCCGAGGAGGAAAGTTTTATGGCAGACATTTATTCTATCAATGAACACAACGAAATGCTTGATTTTTCCGAGATGGATCACATTAAGGAAGAAATCGATTCGCTGGAGCAGATCCTTGAAGGCAACCATCGTATAGATAAAAACCTTTATCTTGAATATGATGTAAAAAGAGGACTCCGTGATGCCGCCGGAAAGGGTGTGCTTACAGGTCTTACCGAGATTTCAGATGTTGTTGCTTACGATCTTAAAGACGGAAACCAGATCCCTTGTGACGGACGTCTTTATTATCAGGGAGTAAATGTCGTTGACTTTATAAAGGGACTTGGGGACAGGAGATTCGGATTTGAGGAGACAACATATCTTCTTATCTTCGGAAAGCTCCCCACAAAGAGTCAGCTGGATGAGTTCATCCGTGTTAGCAGAGAGTTCCAGAATCTCGGCGCCCGTTTTACACGTGACGTTGTTATGAAGGCTTCAAATGCCAATATTATGAATGCGCTTCAGAGATGCGTACTTACTCTGTATACATACGACAATAACCCGGATGATATCTCGGCTAAGAATGTGCTTCGCCAGTCCTTGGAGCTTATAAACAAGCTTCCTCTTATAGCAGTATATTCTTATATGTCATACTGTCACTTCAGAAAAGACGAGGCCCTTGTTATCAGAAATCCCAAGCCAGAGCTTTCTGTAGCTGAGAATATCCTGCAGATGCTTCGTCCCGACGGAAAGTTTACCGAGCTCGAGGCTAAGGTTTTAGATGTAGCCCTTATCCTTCACGCGGACCACGGCGGAGGAAACAACTCCACCTTTACTACACATGTTGTTACTTCATCAGGTACAGATACTTATTCCTCCATCGCAGCGTCCATCGGTTCTCTTAAGGGATTCCGTCACGGCGGTGCAAACCTTAAGGTTCAGAATATGTTTGCGGACCTTTATAAGAACATAAAGAATAGAGAGGATGAGAAGGAAGTAAAGGCTTATATCCAGAAGATCCTCGATAAGCAGGTCTTCGACAAGCAGGGACTTGTTTACGGTATGGGACATGCGGTTTATACGCTTTCCGATCCCAGAGAGGTTGTCCTTAAAGAGTATGCAAAGAAACTTGCAGAAGAGAAGGGCCGTCTTGAAGACTTTAATTTCTACGAGAGAGTTGAAAAAATCGCCGGTAAGCTTATTATGCAGCAGAAGAACGTTCATAAAGAGGTTTGCGCTAATGTGGACTTCTACAGCGGACTTGTTTACAGCATGATGGGAATTCCCGAAGAGCTTTATACACCTATTTTCGCTATTTCGAGAATTTCAGGCTGGTGCGCTCACAGACTTGAGGAGATCTTAAATGCCGGAAAGATAGTCCGCCCCGCTTATAAGTACGTAGGTACCCACGTGCCTTATGTTCCTATTAGTAAGAGATAATTATCTCGAATAAGAAAAATTGTACCTAAATTTTTCAGATTTTTTCGAAAATCACTTGACATAATACGAGTGGATTCATATAATATTCGAGTATGCGATTTTGCG
>CADATP010000041.1 GCA_902790935.1 uncultured Lachnospiraceae bacterium
TCATCGTCCCCGTACTTTTCGGGGATCTTAGTCCAGGCAAACATTGTACCCTGGCTTCTTTCAAAATCCCATCCAATGGATGTAAGACCGTCACAAAGGGCATTTCTTCTTTCTTCGTACTTTTGCCTTTGCTCTAAAACGCAGGTATCAGGACCTGTAAGAGCCGCAATAGCTCCGTACTGAACCGGAAGAAAGATTCCGTAGTCGATCTGGGATCTGAGTCTCTTGAAGCCTGCGATAAATTCCTTATTGCCACAGACAAAGCTCATTCTCGCTCCGGTGTAGTTGAAGGATTTTGAGAGAGAATAAAACTCTACGCAAACCTCTTTTGCACCCTCGAAAGAAAGGATGGATCTGCCTACCCTTCCATCGTAAACAATATCAGAGTATGCATTATCATGTATGATGAAGATCTCGTTTTTCTTAGCCCAGGCGATCAGTTCCTCGTAGAAAGAATCCGGTGCGCATTTGCAGACGGGATTTAAAGGATATGAAACGATCATCGCTTTTGCTTTATTTTTTGAGCCCTTTCCGTAGAGCTCTTCTATTTCCGAAAGATCAGGCAGATATCCGTTATCTTCGTAAAGCTTGTATGTCCTGATATCAGCCCCGGCAAGAGAAGGTCCGATGGAGAATACAGGATATCCGGGATCGGGCACAAGTACTATCTGACCGGGATCCACCAAAGTAAAAGCGATATGGGTAATACCTTCCTGAGATCCGTATACGCTCATGATCTCATCTTCATTTAAGTCCACACCATATCTTTTTTTGTATCTGGAAATAACGGCAGATATAAGTTCCGGAATATCTCTTAAAGAGTACTTGTAATTGGCAGGAATCTTAGCAGCCTCAACAAGCGCGTCTATAATATGCTTAGGTGGCTCAAAGTCGGGGGTTCCGACGGAAAAATTATAAACCTTTCCTCCTTCTTTTTCCCTTGCAAGCTTCTTCTCGTTTAAAACCTGAAAGATACCCTCCTCATAGTCTTTCATCCTCTGTGCAAATTCGATTGTCATTTTTTCATAATCCTTTCAAGACTTTATTTAGAATTGATCTTTATAATATCCTTCAAATATTTTACATAATTGCTTCTGACGGACTCGGGAGACGCAATAACGCATTCCGTCCCCAGTCCCGACAGCCAACCGAAGAACTGACCGCTTATAACAACCTTTGTACGGAGCCGTAGTCTGCCGTCTTCCGTCCTGCTAAGCGTAATATCCTTGCCGAATCTGTCTATTACAACACCTACCAGTTCCTCAGGGAACTCAAGCGTAATGCTCTCCTGTTTTCCGCCCATCATACCGAAAGTACTCTCGGCATATCTTGCAAGATCGATCTTTGAAAACTCCTTAGAGCCCAGTCTTTTTTCATTAAGAACTGTAACCTTTGACATCTTGTCTACTCTGAAGTGTTTAAACCTTTCCGCTTCTTCATCATAGGCTACAAGGTAATAGTTTTCATCGTTCCATATAAGAGCCCATGGGCTGACTACTCTCTTTATCTTACCCTTAGGGACGAGCTCTTTACTGATATTCCAGGAAAGATACGTAAAGGAGATCTGCATATTGTCCTGTATTGCTCTGTGTATCGAGTCGACAATATAAAATATGGACTCATTCTCGGACTTAATACGGCTTGCAACGTAAACCTGTCTGTTAAGCTTAGTTGCATCGTAGTCACTGACGAGATTTCCGAGTTTCTTTATAAGATCTCTTGATTTTTTGGTCGTAATAAACTTTGATGAAGAAATCGCATCTACAAGAAGCTTAAGCTCTGCAAGTTCAAATTTCCTCGAGACCAGCTTCCATCCGCCTCCGTTCCTCGAAGGTTCCTGCTGGATATCGTATCCAAGATCTATAAGGCACGAAATATCGGAGTATATAGTCTTTCTGTCCGCTGTAATACCAAGATTTTCAAGTTCATCGCGGATAAAGCTCGTTGTTATCGAGTGATTTTCATCCGTATACTTTTCAAGCATATTAAGTATGTGAATGATCTTAGTTTTCTGACCTGTTGTTTTTGCCATAGACACCCCATTAAATATTTGTCCGATTTACCGCTATTTACTTCGCCATAAAGAAAAGAAACCCCTTTACGCGAAAAAACTCCCGGGACATCCGGGAAGAACCCTTAGATGACCCGGAAGCTGTATTAGTTGCTGCCTTCTTTGTTGTCAGAAGTCTCCGAAACAGATTCGGAGCCGTTTTTCTTTTTATCAACAGCCTTTCTGACATTGTATCCGATAAGAAAACCAATACCGGCAATAACGACAATAAGAATCAAAGTAATTAAATAACCCAGAAAAGATCCTAAAAATAAACCTAAATTACCGATTGCCATAATTACCTCCTTTGGGGGAATATATTGTACTTAATTATTTTTAATTATAGTTATTTAAGCCTTAAGAGTCAAGGTTAAGTGCTGCATTTTCGGCTTCTCTGACAATTTCCTCCGGAAATCCGTAAGATCTTAAGAGCCTTAACGCATTCCTTGAAACCGCTTTGCCTTCCCTCAGGACATAATCAAAATAAACATCGCTGCCGCTAACCGTTTCGCTGAAATGATAATTATCATATTCACCGCTTAAAACATCAGCCAGAGCAAGATCATGAGTAGCCGCAAAGCAAAGTATAGGACGCTTTTTAAAGTATTTAAGAATAGTCTGGGAAGCACTTATTCTCTCAACAGTATTTGTACCCCTAAGTACTTCGTCTATAAAACAAAGCACGGGGTATTTTTCGCAGTCAGCGTCAAGAATTCTTTTAACAGACTTGATCTCTACGATAAAATAGCTCTCGTTTCCGGAGAGATTATCCTTTAAAGCGATAGATGAAAAGATATTAAAAACCGGTGCGGCGTAATGCTTTGCGCATACTGTTCCAATACTCTGGGCCAGTATGGCGTTGATAGCTACCATCCTTAAAAATGTCGATTTTCCCGAGGCATTAGAGCCCGTAAGCAGTACGCCGTTTTTGCTGCATACAGAATTGCTTACAAAGTTTTCAACAAGAGGATGATATCCCTCTTCAAGCGAAAGATAAACCTCATCTCTTTCTCCCTTAAAATCCGTAAATATCGGCTTACACCAGTTTCCCTTTAAAGAGGCTCTGAAATCAGCCACGCTTATAGCTGCATCGATTCTTCCGAAAAGATAAAGCATATATTCAAATAATTCTTTATTTCCCGTAAGATTACCGATAAGAAGCTCGTAGGTTATAAGATCAAAATGAAATAATATATTTACGTAGGTAAGGATCACCTCTAAAGGATTTCCCGTAGGAGCTACTCTGCCGCTTCCCGAAGCGGCAAGATACTTACCTTTACTCTTAATCGCCCTTGCAATCTTTACCAAAGACTCAGCATCAATAACCTCGCCCAAAAAGTCCCCGTAATAAGATTCATCAAGAACTTCCGGGCTGTTCTTTTCAAGATTTATATATTCACCCGAAAGCCTGACAAGAAGCCCGATGCTTTCCATTATACCTTCTAGCTTATGTTTTTCCCTGAAGTAAATAAATACATTTAAAAGAACCGTTAAAAAGACAGCTATAGCCCCGGCAATGGGATAAAAAAAGATAAGGCATACAGCCGGAATATAAAGAAGGCCTGTCAAAATATGCATTATAGGGAATCTGCTCTTTCCGGTAGTCAAAAAGTCCAGATAATCAAAGGGAGAAAAACCTTTAATATATCCAAGCCTGTTTAAAGAAAAAAGCAAATCAGTCCTCACTTTTTCATTAGCCAAAAGGGCCTCACAAAGCTTATCAAAGCTTTGCCCTCTATCCAAGCAGTGCTCTTTATGAAGCATATAATACAAATACTCTTCGCCAACTGCCGACTTACATTTATCTATCCTCTCAAAGACAGACTCCATATCAAGGTCGCTCCAGGTAATATCGTCTAAAAAAGCGTCAGATAGATTTCTTTTTAAAATAGCGTCTCTGTGAGCTTTGCCATACTTATATTCTTTTTTTCTTATCTTTCCAAAATCATTTTTAAAGGAATCGTAAAGAGAAAGGCGTTTTTTCCGTTCAAGAAAAACGCCTCTTACGATTAAAACCAATATAATAATTCCGATTATGATTGCAACAGGCATAATACTAACCCTTTAACTAAATCATATTTTCAGCTCCAAAACTTTCGGGAAGGAGCTCATCCAAAGAATAAACCTTATAATCCGAAACCGATTTTGCAACTATTATCTTAAAATCAGGTTTACAAAACTCAGCCATTACCTGTCTGCAGATTCCGCAGGGGAAAGCGTAGCTTTCGGGCTCTTTACCTTCAAGATATCCGATGATGGCAATAGCCTCAAATTCCCTGTTTCCCTCGCTTACAGCCTTAAAGACAGCTGTCCTTTCGGCGCAATTAGTGGCTCCGTAGGAAGAATTCTCTATATTGCAGCCTGTAAATATACGCCCGTCCTTGCATAAAAGGGCAGCGCCAACATGATACCGGGAATACTTACAGTATGCATTTTTTGAAGCTTCATATGCACTTCCAATAAGCTCTTTAATCTTGTCTTCAGACATATAACACCTCCGGATAAAACGCAAATCGGTTTACATAAAGTCAAATGCAGGTTTACATAATTATCCAAGTGTCTTTATTACTTCTGTAACAAGTCTTGTAAATCTTGGAGCTGCTTCATCTGCGGCCTGTTGAACTTCGGCATGGGAAAGCGGCGTCTTGGAAATGCCTGCAGCTAAATTACTGATGCAGGAAATACCGCATACATCAACACCCATATGCCTTGCAGCGATAGCCTCTACGACAGTACTCATACCTACCGCATCAACACCTAATGTTTTAAGCATCTTAATCTCCGCAGGAGTCTCATAAGTAGGTCCTGTTAACTGACAGTAAACTCCTGTTTCCAGAGGAATATCGTTTTCGTAAGCGAT
The DNA here is from genome assembly GCA_902790935.1 of uncultured Lachnospiraceae bacterium. Lineage (GTDB taxonomy): Bacteria > Bacillota > Clostridia > Lachnospirales > Lachnospiraceae > AC2028. The sequence continues at coordinate 4,911 of CADATP010000041.1, forward strand.
CTCCTGGATCTTTTCCCTAATCTTTAAATTATAGACCTCTGTCATATCAGGAAATCTGGGACCCACCTCGGGATCATTGGGCCCTACAAGAGGGTTCGGGGCAAACACAGATATATGATCGGTTATAAGCATCAGATCACCGGCAGAAAAGCCATCCTTAAGACCGCCCGCAGCGTTGGTAAGAAACAGCGTTTTGATACCAAGTTTGATCATAAGTCTGATGGGAAGAACTACATCTGATACTTCATATCCTTCATAGTAATGTACTCTTCCTTTCATACATACGATCGGAATATCTGCTATGTATCCAAAGATGAATTTGCCGTCGTGTCCCGGAACAGTAGATACAGGGAAACCATCAATTTCGCTGTAGGGAAGCTCAAAGGATACATTGATCTCCTTTGCAAACTCTCCCAGTCCGGAACCAAGTACAAGTCCTACCTTAGGCACAAAATCTGTCTTACTTCTGACTGAATCATATACACCTTCAAGTTTTTTCATATAATCAGTGTTTGCCATATGACCTCCGATTTAAAAAACTATCTTTTTAAAATTCTTCTTTCCGCGCTTTACTAGTAAACCGTCACCTGAAAATGCAGCCTTATCGTAAGTGGTCTTAATATCGGTAACCTTTTCGTCATTAACGGTTACGCCGCCCTGCTCAACATTTCTTCTTGCGTCGCTTCTTGAAGGGCAAAGTCCGCTTGATACAAGTACCTGAAGAATATCAACAAGTCCGTCTCTGAAGTCTTCTTCCTTAAGAGAAACAGCGGGTACGTCCTCCAAAGCACCGGCTCCGGCAAAAAGTGCCTTTGCTCCTGCTTCAGCCTTTTTAGCTTCTTCCTCGCCGTGTACCAGAGTTGTAAGCTCTCTTGCAAGGATTTCCTTAGCTTCATTGAGTTTGCTGCCTTCCCACTTATCCATCTCTTCAATCTGTTCGAGAGGAAGGAAGGTAAGCATACGGATGCACTTAAGTACATCTGCATCGGAAACATTTCTCCAGTACTGGTAAAACTCGTAAGGAGTAGTCTTATTGGCATCAAGCCATACAGCGTTTCCTGCAGTCTTGCCCATCTTCTTGCCCTGTGAATCGGTAAGAAGTGTGATGGTCATAGCATGTGCATCTTTTCCAAGCTTTCTTCTTATAAGCTCGGTACCGCCGAGCATATTGCTCCACTGATCGTCTCCTCCGAATTCCAGATTACAATTGTACTTCTGGAACATGTAGTAGAAATCGTAGGACTGCATGATCATATAGTTAAACTCGAGGAAGGAAAGTCCTTTTTCCATTCTCTGCTTGTAGCACTCTGCTCTGAGCATATTGTTTACTGAAAAGCAAGCACCTACCTCGCGGAGAAGTTCAATGTAATTAAGGTTCATAAGCCAGTCGGCGTTATTTACCATAAGCGCCTTTCCGTCGGAAAAGTCGATAAATCTCTCCATCTGCTTCTTGAAGCACTCTGCGTTATGGTCGATGTCTTCTCTGGTAAGCATCTTTCTCATATCGGTTCTTCCGGAAGGATCGCCGATCATAGTAGTACCGCCGCCGATAAGAGCAATAGGCTTGTTTCCTGCCATCTGAAGTCTCTTCATAAGAGTAAGAGCCATAAAATGTCCTGCAGTAAGGCTGTCTGCGGTACAGTCAAATCCGATATAGAAGGTTGCCTTTCCGGAGTTTATCAGATCTCTTATCTGCTCCTCATCGGTAACCTGTGCAATAAGGCCTCTGGCCTTTAATTCTTCATAAATTCCCATTTTATAAAAATCTCCTAAATTATTTTTATTTGAATATCACTTTAGGTCCGGTATCGAAATACCACCTTTTCTTCGCGAAACCTTGTTTTTATAAGGTTGGTAAGACTATTCGTTTTCATATTATCACCTTATCCCGTCACCTTTTGGGAGACATAAGCTCGTACATGGCTTTGTTTAATCCCGCCACGGTAAGCTTATACATGGGGAACAGTTCCTTGCAGGCCGTTTCGGCTTCTCTCCAGGGCGCCTTACCCGGTGCCATCTTGGGGTTAAGCCATACAACCTTTTTATAATGCCTCTTTACAAGCTTAAGCCATTCATATCCCGAAAGGCCGCCGTTGGGCCCTCTGTAATTACCCGTATCCGAGTAAAGCTCCTCGGGAGCCATGGCAGCGTCTCCGACTATGATCACTTTATAATCGCTGTCCGCATTTCTAAATAGCCACTCAGTCTCCACCCAGTCGCCGTTCTCGCATTCCGGTGTTTTATATAAATGATTGTAAATGCAGTTATGAAAATAATAGCATTTAACATCTTTATAGTGATTTGATTTATTAACTGACTGGAACAGATCGTTTAAAAGCGAGCTGTAGGGGATCATGGTTCCGCCGCTGTCCATTAAAAGCATCAGCTTTACGGCATTTTTTCTGGGCTTTTTCATAACAATGCCTAAAACGCCGCCCTGATTACAGGTCTTATCTACTGTTCTGTCTATATCAAGCTCGGACTCAGGAATATCAAGATTTGCAGAAAACTGTCTGAGTCTTCTGAAGGCAAGCTGGAACTGCCTGTTGTCCATAACCCTGTCATCCCTGAAATCGCGGTATTTTCTTGCGCCTACAACGGAAAAAGCACTTTGATATCCGGTCTGTCCGCCGACTCTTACGCCGCCGACATTTCCGCCCAAATTTCCGAAGGAAGTTTTACCCATAGTACCGATCCAGAAAGAGCCGCCGTTATGCTCTTCATTTTGATCCCTAAGCCTTTGTTTAAACTTCTCTTCAACATCATCCTTGTCGATCTGAAGATCTTCTGTCTGGTTTAAATGCTTTCTTGCTTCTTCATGAGCCAGCTCAAGCATCTCAGACTTATCAAGCCAGCGCAGCATCTGTGCGCCGACCTCTGTTTCATGCTCCGCTGCTTTAAAGCACTCTTCGAAAGCCATATCAAATTTGTCGTATTCGGTCTCTGATTTTACAAGGATCATCCTTGCCACGTAGTAAAACTGAGTGAGGCTGCTACCGCAAAGTCCCTTATCCAAAGCGTTTTGCAGATCAAGAAACTCTCCCAGCGTTACATGAAGACCTTTCGCCCTGAGGCTTTCAAAAAAAGTCAAGAACACTAAACAAGTCCGCCCTTCTTAACAAGTTCTAAATCTTCGTCTTTTTTGACTACAACACCTACAAAAGGAAGCTTACTTCTTATCTGCTCCGCGCTGATTCCTCCAAGCTGCAGAGCGTTAACCCAGTCAATGAGTTCTGAAGTAGAAGGCTTCTTGCGAATATCATGGATATTTCTGATATCGTAGAAAGTATCCATAGCCGCATTAAGCAGATTTTCCTCAACATTCGGATAATGAACCTTAACAATCTGGGCCATAAGCTCCTTGTCAGGGAAATCGATATAATGGAATATACATCTTCTGAGGAACGCGTCGGGTAGCTCCTTCTCGGCATTAGATGTGATTATAACGATAGGTCTGTGTTTAGCTTTGATGGTCTTTTTCGTCTCACCTATATAGAATTCCATCTGATCAAGCTCCCATAGAAGGTCATTGGGAAACTCAAGATCTGCCTTATCGATCTCATCTATAAGAAGTACAACCTGGTCCTCAGAGTCAAAAGCTTCGCCCAATTTTCCAAGCTTAATATACTTTGAAATATCGTCAACTCCGCTTTCTCCAAACTGTCCGTCGTAAAGTCTCTGGATGGTATCGTAGATATACAAGCCCTCCTGAGCCTTTGTTGTGGACTTGATATTCCAGATGATAAGCCTCTTTCCGAGAGCTTTTGATACTGCCTGCGCAAGCTGAGTTTTGCCTGTTCCGGGCTCTCCCTTTATAAGAAGAGGCTTCTCAAGAGCCATAGCGATATTAACGCTGGCCATTAATTCCTCGCTTGCAACGTATTCTGTTGTACTTTCAAAATTTTGCATATTCTTCCCTTTATCTAATGAAATTTCTATCAAGTTAAATACTAGTAACCTTCTTAGTCATGTTCCTGTCTAATAAGAGTCTTATCAAGTTACGGCGCCTAGCGCCGATCATTTCAACGCTCACACGCCTCTCGGCTCTACCCCGCGTACGTAGCGGAACTAACTTCGAGCTGCGCAAAGCTTGCTCTCGGTAAGTACAGGCGACGCTAGGAGGTGAGCTTATGAAACGATCGCCACTCTCGCCTGTTTATGAAATAAATGCTTATTAAGCATTAATTGCACATACTTCTAAATGTTTAAATATATTTTAAAAGTTCAATATCGATCTCGAGGGAGAGAGTGTACATGTTGTTTTATGCGCAATTTGAAGATGCTCTTAGCGTAGGAGAAATCTGTCCCGAAGTTCTTTGCGAATGCGTTAAATTTGGCTCCCCTCCAGAGCCAAATTAGCAGGCGCATAGAAATTCGTGGAACATTTTGACGGAGCGTTATCTTCGCGCAGAAAATAACATGTACGCTCTAGGCCCGAGTTAACTGATATAAATATTAATTCTCATCTTTGCGCTCTCGATTCATCAGATCATTAAACGCATCGATCGCCTTCTTATCCTCAAAGAGCACCTTATTAACCTGCTCGATGATCGGCATCTGAATATCATACTTCTCTGCAAGAGCACGTGCAGCCTTGGCTGAGTAAACGCCTTCAACCACCTGCTTAACTTCGTCCATAGCTTCTTGCATAGTCTTGCCCTGACCGATAAGAATTCCGGCCCTTCTGTTTCTTGAATGCATACTTGCGCAGGTAACAATAAGATCTCCAATACCGGTAAGGCCATTAAAAGTCTCCGCTTTTCCACCCATTGCGGTGCCAAGTCTTGACATCTCGGCGATGCCTCTTGTGATGATAGCTGCTTTTGCGTTATCTCCGTATCCAAGTCCGTCGGAAATACCGGCAGCGAGTGCGATGACATTTTTAAGAGATCCGCCAAGCTCAATTCCGAGTACGTCACAGCTTGTATATACTCTGAATACATCGCACATAAAAAGATTCTGGATATACTTAGCGGTTTCTTTATTTTTTGAACCAACAACAACTGTTGTCGGCATAAACTTGCTTACTTCCTCGGCATGTGAAGGTCCCGAAAGAGCTGCGACGTCAGCCTGAGGTATCTCGTCGGATATGATATCCGTCTGAGTCATCAAGGTTCCTTCCTCGATACCCTTCGCAACCGCAACGATTTTCTGATCTTTATCAACAAGAGGAGCGATCCGATTGGCAGTTTTTCTTGTAAAGCTGCTGGCAACCGCCATTACAAGAAGATCTGCGCCTTTTACAGCTTCCCTTTCATCAAGTGTATAAGTAATATCGTCTGCGAGGGTAACCCCGGGAAGTCCCGGATGGGTGTGAGTCTCGGATAAAACCTTGATCTCACTTTCAAGAGCGGACCATACCTTTACTTTATGACCGTTCTTGTTTAATAACTGGGCGATTGCGATACCCCAGGTACCGCCGCCTAAGATGGTAACATTAGCCATATTATCCCCTTTCACTATAGCAAAGGTTACTCGCCTTTAGAACTGTTTTCAGCTTCCTTGGCAGCTTCTCTTGCAGCTTTTTCGGCATTGTAAGCATCTCTGTGCTTCTTAACAAGATAAGTCTTGTTTTCCTCACCCTTAATCAGTCTTACAATATTCTTTCTGTGAAGGAATATAGCCAGAGAGGCAAGTATAAACATTATAACATAAATCTCGATAAGTACGCTTTGAGAATACTCGAATCCGGGCCACTGCATCTGGCCGTAAAGAATAAACTCAAAGAACAAAGCTACGTATACAAGGATCGATCCCAATGAAACGTAATGAGTAGTGAGAAAAGGTATCAAAAATACAAAAAACGTTACTATAAATATCCATGGATTAAAGAAGCAAAGACCGATGCAGTATCCTGCTGTGCATGCGATACCCTTTCCTCCTTTAAAATGCATATAAAAGGGAAAGTCATGGGAAATAATAGCGCCCATTGCAGAATACATGCAAAGAAGGAGCTTCATATCGGGATACATTCTTCCAAATGTAAAATACACGATAAGCATAGCAAGAAGCGTCTTTGCCGCATCTCCAAAAAGTACAAGGAGTCCTTTGCCGGTGCCAAGTACTCTTACCGCATTTGTGGTTCCGGAATTTCCACTTCCGTAGTTTCTAAGGTCAATACCGTTGGCCTTACCAACGATATATCCGGTCTGGAAAAGCCCGAAAGCCATACCTATAGCTAAACTAATAAGTCTAATTACGATCGTCATTTTCTCCACGCTCCCTAATGATAAATTTAAGTGGTGTTCCAACAAAGCCGAAGGTCTTGCGGATCTGGTTTTCAATATATCTCGTATAGGAGAAGTGCATAAGTTCTTTATCATTAACAAATATAACAAAGGTCGGAGGCTTAATTGCAACCTGAGTAATATAGTAAAGCCTTAAGATCTTACCCTTATCATTGGGGGGCTGCTGCATAGCAACGGCCTCTGCCATGATCTCGTTAAGTACTCCCGTTCCGACTCTCATCGCGTGATTCTCATATACCGCATCGATAGTCTCAAAGAGCTTTGGAAGCCTCTGACCCGTAAGAGCGGATATAAAGAGGATCTCTGCGTACTGCATAAAGGATAGAGTATCTCTTACTTTTTCGGTAAATCTGTAGATAGTCTTATCGTCCTTTTCAATGGCATCCCATTTATTTACAGCAATAATAACAGCTTTTCCGCGGTCATGGGCAATACCTGCTATCTTTGCATCCTGCTCGGTAACACCTTCCGTAGCGTCGATTACAAGAACGGCAACATCGGCTCTTTCAATAGCACCAACGGTTCTTAAGATCATATAATGCTCAAGATCTTCGTTTATCTTGTTCTTTCTTCTGACGCCGGCGGTATCTATGAGGATATAATCCTTATCATTAAAGGTAACCTTAGTATCTACCGCATCTCTGGTCGTACCAGCAATATCCGAAACAATAAGTCTGTCCTCTCCGAGGAGCTTATTTATAAGGCTGGACTTTCCGACGTTGGGCTTACCGACAATGGCAATCTTGGGAAGTTCTTCCTCTTCTTCGCCCTCTTCCGTCTCGGGAAAATGTTCTATAACAGCATCAAGCATATCGCCAAGTCCCAGTCTGTTTACTGAAGAAATAGCGTAAGGCTCTCCGATACCAAGGTTGTAGAATTCGTAAACATCTGCCATATACTTGTCAAAGGAATCCACCTTATTAACAACAAGTACAACGGGCTTATGAGATCTGCGAAGCATATCGGCCACCTTAGCGTCCGAATCCACCAGTCCCTGTTTAACATCAACCAAAAATATTATAACATCAGCGGTATTTATTGCAATCTGGGCCTGTTCTCTCATCTGAGAAAGGATGATATCCTTACTCTCAGGCTCAATACCGCCTGTATCGATAAGCGTAAAATTCTTATCAAGCCAGCTTACATCCGCATAAATCCTGTCTCTTGTAACACCCGGGGTGTCTTTAACTATAGCTATCTTGTCACCCGCAAGAAGATTAAATAATGTTGACTTACCAACATTAGGTCTTCCGACTATGGCAACAATAGGTTTTGTCTTATTTCCGGCCATACATTTCTCCTTCAAATGCCGATTTTGGGGATTTATCTGTCTAACCCCAACATACAATTTACAAAATCGCGTCCGCTTGATTTTACTATACTGATTCCGCATTGTAAAGCGGTTTCAACCTCAGGGATATGAACGTCGTCAAGGAATATGTCATCTCCGCTTCGTACGCAGTTTTCCGGAAGGTAGAGCCTTTCTCCCAGATTTTTACCCTTTAACTGGTTTATTATATCATTTCCCACAAGAAGTCCGGTAATCGTTATACCGTGACCGTAAAAATCATTAAGTATAGTATAAACATGAACCTTCAGCCATGGGAATTCGGCCATAAGCCTGTCTGCAAATTCATTGTTCATCTTTTCCGTAAGAGTACCGGTGATAGTACATACTTCCCGTGCAGGTCTGTCGTAAATACCGGGTATATGCTTAGCCCTCTCAAAGGCTTCATTAAACTCATCCGTAACGAGCCTTGCCTTTCCGACGCCGTTATCTATCTGTCTGTATCCGTCGTATCTTTCAGCCTCCGGAAGCTGCCTTCCCGCTACGATATAGAATTCATCGCTTGCGTGGATAAAATGAAAACCATACTTTTCGTAAGCCATTTTTTGGTACTTTTCGATAAGATCGATTACTTCGCCGCATCCCTTTGCATCAAAAGTAGTAAGGGGTTCTAACCCTTCCCTAAAGCGAGTAAGTCCCACAGGAACTACAGAAACGCTCTCAAGAACAGGCAGATACTTCATAAGCTCTTTAATAGAAAACTCAAGCTCTTCTCCGTCGTTCCAGCCGGGACAAAGCACGATCTGTCCGTTCATCGTAATACCGGCTTCAAAGAATCTGTCCACTTTCTTTAATGCTTCCCCGGCGAAACGGTTTTTAAGCATCTTACACCTAAGCTCAGGATTCATCGTATGAAATGAAATATTAATAGGTGAAAGATGATATTTTATGATCCTGTCGATGTCATGGTCCGACATGTTTGTTAATGTAACATAGTTTCCCTGAAGAAAGCTGAGTCTCGAGTCATCATCTTTAAAGTAAAGGCTTTCACGCATTCCCGGAGGGTTCTGGTCAATAAAACAAAAAATACATTTATTATGGCAGGATCTGTAATTATCCATTAGTCCGTTATCAAAGATAATACCAAGATCCTCATCCGCATCTTTTTCGATTTCCAGCGTAACGCGCTCTCCGTCCTTAGTTTCCACAAGAATATTCAGTTCTTCGTCCTGTGTATAATACTGATAGTCAAATATATCCTCGATTGTGTTGCCGTTTATCTCCAAAATGGCATCGCCTGCTTCAAGTCCCATCTCCTCAGCGATAGAGCCGAGCATAACGCTGCCGACAACGTGTTTATGATCCTTCATAAAAAAAAAATCCTTTCAGTGTCAAAACTAAAACAAACTTTTTTTGACAACTCCAATAATAGTATGTAAAATAATTAATCGCAAATGAACTTTTTGTCTTTCGACAATTTAACGGAGGAACCTAATGCCTAACACAGCAGAACTCGAAAACGCTATGCCCGTCGGCCCCCTTAAGATCATAGCTTTACCTTCTATGGAAAAGATGGGCCGTACAATAAATGATTATCTTGTTGAATTCCGTAAAGTGGTTCACAACGATTCTGTTAAAAACGATCCCGCTTTCCACGGATATAAAGAAGATAACTATCTTCTCGACTATTCACTCCCCCGCTTCGGCAGCGGAGAAAGCAAAGCTCTTATCAAAGAATCTGTCCGCGGAAAAGATATTTTCATCTTAGTTGACGTATGTAATCATTCCATCACATACAAAATGAACGGATATGAAAACCATATGTCTCCCGATGATCATTACCAGGATTTAAAGCGTGTCATTGCTGCCTGCAACGGCAAGGCAAACCGTATCAATATCATAATGCCCTTCCTTTACGAAGGCCGCCAGCACAGAAGAAACGGACTCGAATCACTCGATGCCGCATATATGCTTGAAGAGCTTTATGAAATGGGCGTAAGCAACTTTGTTACATTTGATGCCCATGACCCCAGAGTTCAAAACTCTACCCCTCTTAAGGGATTTGACAACTTTATGCCTCCCTATCAGTTTATGAAAGCTCTTCTCGGAAGCGAAAGCGGACTTACGGTTGATAAGGATCATCTCGTTGTCATCTCACCCGATGAAGGTGCTTTAGACAGAGCGATCTACTTTGCAAACGTACTCGGAATAAATACCGGTATGTTCTATAAGAGACGTGATTATACAACTATCGTCAACGGCAAAAACCCCATAGTAGCTCACGAATTCTTAGGAGATACCTTAGACGGTAAGGACGTTATCATCATGGACGATATGATCTCCTCCGGCGGATCTATGATCGATACCGCTAAAAAGCTTAAGGAAATGGGCTGCGGCAGAGTATTTATCTGTACCACATTCGGTCTTTTCACAGAAGGTCTTTCGGGATTTGATGAAGCTTACGAAAAAGGATACTTCGACAAGCTTATAACAACAAACCTTACCTACCTTCCCCCTGAGATCTACGAAAGAACTTATTTCGTAGAAGCCGATATGAGCAAGTTCATCTCCTCGATCATCGACTTTATGAACCATGACGCATCTTTATCCAATGTAATGGCTACTACCGAAAAGATGCACGCTATACTTGAAAGATATAATAATACTAAGTCCATTTAGGACTTAGTATTTTTTTATCTATATCAGGCACTACCGTTACTGCTTCAATATATCAAAGATTATATCTACCTTAAACAAGTCACCATCGGCTATTACTTCAAAGCTTCCGTTTTGAAGTTCGGTAAGGGATTTTGCTATGTAAAGTCCAAGTCCGCTTCCTTCGGAGGATCTGGAGGAATCTCCTCTTATAAATCTCTCGGTTAGTTCGCTTCCCTGTAGCGTATTGGGCGCAGCGGAAACGTTCTTAACGCTTATAAGAATTTTCCCGCTGTTTTCTCCTCCGAGTTCTCTTACGGATACATACACTCTTGTCCCTTTGAGGGAATACTTGCAGACATTCTCAAAGATATTGTCCATCAGTCTCCACATGTGTCTTCCGTCAGCCATTATAGAAGCCTTTGACTCTCCGTCAAATATCACTTCAAGACCGGAATCTTCAAGCTTATCCGAAAACTCCGCGATTATCTGATGCAAAAGCTCTGTTATCTTAATTTCCGAAAGAGATACTTCCGTAGTACCGGATGAAAGTCTCGAAGCATCAATAAGATCGATCAAAAGCTGCTTTAATCTTATGGATTTTTCTTCAAGGGTTTTAATATACCCTGCCGCGGGCTCCCAATCTATATTTTCGTCCTGAAGCAGATTTACATAGTTAATGATCGATGTAAGAGGGGTCTTAAGGTCATGAGAGACATTGGTTATAAGGTCCGATTTCATCTTCTCATCCTTAAGAGATGTATTTACAGCCTGCTTGTAAGCATCACCGATATGATTGATATTATCTGCAAGGTCTTTGTTTATGTTTAAAAGCTCCTCGTTATCAATCTTAAAATCAATATCACCGCCGGATATTCGCTTTATTCCGTCTATCAGAGCATTACGATCAAGGGTCTTTCTTATCTGTCTGATGGCAAATAACACATTAACCAAAACCATCAAAGCTATTGGGATAAATATTCCCCATCGGTTATCTCTGTTTGAGTTCATTACAATGATCACAAACAAAAAGAAATTGATTGCAAAGTAGAAATGGAATGGAACAAGGGCAGCAAAATATGCATTGTGGTGGTTTTCTATCCTGTCCCTAATCTTCTGATATAAAAGGAATATCCTGTAAAACAGACTTAAGTTTTTAAAAGACTTTCCTCTGATCCTTCGGATAGTCGTAAAAAGTGCGGAACAAAAGGAAAAGCTTGTTACTATTCCGAGAGGTAAAAATACACCGTAAATATTCGAAACCCCTTCCGAATAGTTTTTGGCAAATGCAAATCTTGAAACTATAATACATGCCGCAAGAAGTGCCGCATAAACCTCTAAGAATATACGATCAAAGAAAAGAAAATAATACTCTCCCTTTTTCTTAACTCCAGCTGTAATGGCCATAAAGAATACAAGCACAACATATACAACCAAAATAGCCGATACTGCAGCTACGCTTCTGTAGGTAGTTCCTTTTCTTCCGGAAGTAGCGTTATAGGCTATAGAAAAAGCGTCATCATTCTTTGTGTAATCTCCCTCTACATACGCCCAAAGTTTAATCGGATCCTCGTATTCATCGGCGTATAGTCTTACGTAAATATACAGATCCGATTCCTTAACGTTAGAGAAGGTTGAATACTCAAGATTATCCGGGTAATATACAAGAAATCCCTTATAATCCGATATGATCTCTGTAAGCTCATCATCTGAAAATGATGAATAGTCAAGAAGACCGTTCTTGATATTGGTGTATGTTGTACAGTCTCTGTCCTCTCCGATCCTCAAAACATACTTTGTATTAATATTGGTAAATTCGTATATACCAACACCGTTACGGTACATGTCATAGTATTTTACATACTTTTCAGCCGCTACCTTTAAAGCGTTTTGAATATCTATAAAAGAGATCCAGTTGTCAGCAACAGTATCAAAGGATGTGATTCCGTTAACCGACGGATATAAAATATCAAGAAACTTTACGGATACTATGGTCTGTCCGTCGTCATTGACATAATAGTAAATATCATCGCCGCTGTGATATAAAATATCATCAAAGCTGTAGGGCGATGAATAGTGGCTCATAAACTCTTCTACGGTAAATTCTTTAAAGGTATAGGTAAAGCCGCTTCTTCCCCACTTAATAAGGTCATCGATATTGTAAACAAGTCCGCCGCTTCTCTCGTTAAGATTACTTGAATAATCAAAATCAAGAATATTGACGGTATCGCTTATATGTTTATCATTTTTCTCAAATACATTTTTAATCGCACAATAAGTAATTATGTCCTGTAACTGGCGCGTATAAATCTCTGTATAGAGGTCGGATTCTTCGAATTCATACTCTTCCGCAAAGGCGCTGCTGGGGACATAAGTTACTTCATCGTCCAAATAATTAATTGTAAAATCAGAGCGGATCAAAAGATTCGCCATTATTACGAAAGCAGCCCCTATGAGTAAATGCATAAAAATACTGATAAGGACTCTTACGGTAACCTTTTTTCTCATAAATCACCTTCGATTTTGTATCCTACACCCCAGACAACCTTAAGATATTCGGGCTCTCTGGGATTGATCTCAATCTTTTCACGGATATGTCTTATATGTACAGCGACAGTATTTTCCGCATCAATAGGTTTTTCGTTCCAGATATGTTCATAAATCTGCGGTGAGGAAAATACATTTCCTTTATTTCTCGCAAGAAAAAGGAGGATGTTGTACTCAATGGGGGTAAGACGTACAAAGTCTCCGTCAACAAAGACCTGCTTATTCTCATCGTTGATGGTAAGTCCGCCGATCTTGATAACAGAAGCATTCTCATCCTTTTGGCCACCTAAAGAGGTATATCTTCTAAGGTTTGATTTTACTCTCGCCACAAGCTCTCCGGCATTAAAAGGCTTTGTAATATAATCATCGGCCCCTATATCAAGTCCTCCGATCTTGTCCTTCTCCTCGGACTTGGCGGACAAAAGGATTATGGGAAGCTTTGATGTTTCTCTGATCTTTTTGGTAGCTTCGATTCCATCAAGCTTCGGCATCATAATATCCATAAGAAGAAGCTGAACATCCTCTTTTTCAAGGACTTCCAGGGCTTCCTCTCCGTTATAAGCCTTTAAGACTTCAATCCCCTCTCTTGTCAAATAGATCTCGATGGCATCAACTATTTCCTTATCGTCATCGCAAACCAAAACTCTGTCCATAAATTTCCCCTTTCACAAGTTAAAAACCTTTTCCGCTGTAGGGAAAAGCATTCTTTATCCAGTAAAGTTTATCTTTTTGAATCGCTATAACATCATACCTGATTTCAAGATTCATATATTGTTTAAAGCAAATTCTGAAATAATCGGAAACCATAGAGATAACCTGTCTTTTCTTAGGTCCCACCGCCTCTATTGCAGTTCCGTATTTATCGCTGCTTCTGTATTTTACTTCAAAAAATATAAGAAATCCGTCCTTCGTACCGATTATATCTATCTCTCCGAATCTCGACCGGAAATTCCTGTATATTATTGTAACTTTGTTTTTTTCCAAAAACTCGCAGGCATAAGATTCATATTTGCTCCCTGCCGAGCGCTTATTTATTCTCTCCCCCATATTAATTTAACCCTTTAACTTACTCTTAATTTTATCCATATTATCAACGAACAACAGGATCTCAGCCACTACCTCATATAGCTCCGGCGGGATCATCTCGCCGATTTCAAGCCTTGATAAGGTATCCGCCAATTTATCGTCTCTGTGGACGGGTACATCCGCCTCCTTAGCCTTTTCAATGATCTTCTCGGCTATAATTCCGCGACCGGTAGCTATAACCTTAGGAGCCGCATCATTCGGATCGTACTCAAGAGCTATTGCCTGTTTTACTTTGTTTTTACTGTTTTCAGCCATATCAGGTCCTTACGTCAAACGAATACTGAGACAGTTTGATCATCTTGTTTTGTGATAAAAGTCCGTTTATTCCACCGCCCTCATAAGCTTCTGCGAAGGGATCTTCCTTCGCCTTTTCGCTTCCTTTTAAAACAGCTCCCGCTCTCACGGAATATCCTTTTGCTTCAAGTCTTTTTGTAAGCTCATCCATATGATCGTTTAAAAAATCAAGTATGGAATCGTCCGCAACATAAAAGTTGGTTGAAAGCTTCGAAGCAGCAGACGCAGTATCCAGAGAAACATACACATCGACAGGTCCTAAGTGCTCCATATCAAGATGCAAAAGGGCAGTCACCTTGTCGTCTTTATCCGAAAGCTTTTTACCGTTTGAATAAACATACAGATCGCCGTGGGCATTATCTCCGCCTTCAAGCTTTATAGGAAGCTGAATATATGAATACATCTGGTTTATCTGATTTAAAAAATCAAGATTGGAGCTCATATTTGATACGCTGTTTGATGCGGGCGAGTC
>CADATP010000042.1 GCA_902790935.1 uncultured Lachnospiraceae bacterium
CCGGTAAATGTCTGCTATTGGGATGCAAGTCTTAGGAGCGGGGGCTTTGATTATACTTTAGACGCTTTAAGCGAAGCCTTTTTAAAGCTTAGCGAGGCAGATAATATCAAGGTTTATGCCTTTGACGACTGTACGGAGATAACTTGCAATTTTGACAATTATATCGATGGATTGCATTTTGGAGAGGAAACCGGTAAATACATTCTGGAATCCATACACTCAGATAACCATAGGATAACAATGGACAATAAGGATGAATATCTGGACAGGATCAGGAATATCTATTCTGCCTACGATTACGAAAGTATATTTAAATAGGGCCGTTTAAATCCGGCCCTTTTCTTTTGCTTAATTCTTTATTTATTTCTTTGTATAGACAGCAGGGTAGTCATAGAGCATTTTTAGGGGCTCATCATCTGAAATACTCTTTCCGAGAGAAGCGCCAAATGTATCTTCTGCTGTTCCGGAAAATACGAGGAAATCATCTTTTACGAAGAAGGATTCGCAGATGGATTTGCCGCCCAGGGTACGCTTCATGGAATTGTCCATTACTTCGTAAGTTCCGGAAATATTGTACATATCTTTAAGGGCATCGAGAGTCGGCAAAAGCTCCGGACCGTTGGAACTCATATATTCGCTTACGCTCATGCCGAGAGCATCTTCTATAAGCTCGTCTATGCTCTTTCCTGATGAAGCACTGTCAATTCCCGCATTATCGAGCCTTTTTTCGAGGAAACTGATAAGACCGGAAAGAGCCAGAGCTTCGGCGGCTTTTTTTGTTTCTTCAAAACTCTTTTCATCTATCTTTTCGGAGAATTTTCCGTCGCCTGTAAATACAAGATCGACTTTAACGGTAACCTTGGTATCGTCAAAGGTAACGAGAGCGGCTGTTGTCGGATCTTTGAACCATTCATTCATTTCCTCGATAACGTATCCGCGAAGATCGATCTCTCTGCTCCAGGAGCCTACGTAAGAGGTATCTTTAGCAAAAAAATTCTTATAAACGAGCAGTCCTCCGCCTGTAAGGATTACAAGCAAAAGAAATATTACCATAAATGTTAAAACTCTGTTTTTCACCATAGTCTTTTCCCCATATAAAGCATATCACTAAGTAATATCCTACCATAAAAGAGCCCTCAAATACACTTTGATACATAAAATTGTTTAAATTTACCAAAAACGGAAACGCTTTTTCGTGAATTAGTTTCTTGCGAAGATACAAAGCCACATTTTATAATGGAAACTAAGGAGGGGGTTCATCGTTTCCGAAACGAAACAGAATCTGAAAGATACGAGGAAATAACATGGCAGAAAGAACAAAGCAGCAGGAGCATATACTTGAAGGCACTATCAGAGTGTTCAATAAAAAAGGCCTTAAATTTACAATGGATGACCTTGCTCATGAACTTGGAATGAGTAAAAAAACAATATATGTTTCCTACAAGGAAAAGAATGAGCTTTTCTTCGATATGGTTGATTACCTTTTTGACAATATAGCGGAAAAGAAGGAAGAGGTCCTTAATGATTCCAAGCTTTCCACTACCGAAAAGGTAAAAAAAATACTTGGTGTGATGCCGGAAAGCTATAGCGAGATTGATTTCAGACAGCTTTATTTGCTCAGGGATAAATATCCCGATATTTACAGAAAAGTAGAAGAGAGACTTGAAACCGGATGGGAAGACACCATCAGCCTTATCGAAAAAGGAATAAAAGAGGGTGTGATCAGAGACATACCGATTTTTCTTGTAAAGACCATGCTTGAATCATCTCTTGAACAGTTTTTCTCGAGAGATATTCTCCTCAAAAACAAGATGTCCTATAACGAGGCTCTTGCCGGAGTAGTAGATATCATCGTTGATGGAATAGCCGTCAGATAAAAAAGGAGGCAAATATGGACAAATCCGCATCTATTTTCGGAAATGAAATGCCGAGGAGCGTTGTAAAAAAAGCCGAAAGAAGTAAGAGAAAATATATAAAAAAGTACGGTGATGACAGCAATGCATCGTACCCGGTAAGAATCGAAAAAAACAAATATATTGGGGACAGTCTCGGCGTAAACAATGTGCTTGTGGGAGATCTGAATTTAAACGCCCATTACGACCCGGACGCACAGCTTCCCGGACTATCCTGGGATACTGAAAAGGGGATAATCGTCGGAAATATCCGTATGGGCTTTGGACACTACAGAATCTCAATGGCGATTGCTTCCTGCGCAAAGTATCTGGGATATACGCCCTATTGGATGGACCTTAATTCCTATAAAGAGACAACCTGTACGAAGGTGATCGGAGCGCAGAACGACCTATACTCTTTGGGCTCAAGGCTTTCCAAGAACCCTATCTTTAATAAACTGGTTTGGGAGCCTATGAACTATGAAGGCTTCAGGGCACTGTCCTACAACGCCGCAGACCAGAAAAATGCCGAACTTATGGCACCTGTATATAAAAATGTTCCCAAGGAGATACCGGTAGTCGGTACCCATGTCTGGCCCGCACAGGCGGCGCTTCATGCGGGAATGAAGTATGTTGTAAACGCGATTCCCGACAACTGGCCAATGGCCCTCCATTTTGCGGAAGGAGCTGTTCATACGATCCAGTGCCGCAATGCATATCAGGGATACAAGATCTGCAACGGAATGATGAAAAAGAAAGTCTGCAAGCCTATGCCGGACGGTTCGTTAATATATACGGGGCATTATATAGATCATGAGCTTGTCGTTAATATTGAAAAGGACTGCGAGGCCCGCATCAGAAGAAGAGAAGAAGGAAAGCCGATGAGATTCCTTCTAACCATTGGTGGCGCCGGAGCGCAAAAGGAAATTTTTGCAGCTATTATCAAATACTTACTTCCTTTTATCAAAGAAAAGAAGGCTGCACTGTATGTTAATGTAGGGGACTATCGTAATGTATGGGATCAGCTTAAGGCTGAGATCCCCGGTATGTCGGAAGTTTCTACCGAGCATATGGACAACTGGACGGATACAGAAAAGTTCGCCGAATACGCGCTTACCGAAGAAGCAGATGTCAGCGGAATCCACGGCTTCTGGCACAAAAATATTTTTGAGGCTGTGTACTGCACAAATCTTCTTATGAGAAGCTGTGATGTGCTGGTAACTAAGCCCAGTGAACTGGCCTTTTATCCTGTGCCAAAGCTTTTCATAAGACGCGTCGGTAAGCATGAAATGTGGGGAGCAATCCACTCCGCCGAGATGGGAGAGGGAACGCTTGAATGCAGAGACATTCCCCACACTCTTCAGATGGTTTCCGAGTTTATGAATTCGGGAAGTCTGCTCGAGGATATGTGTGGCGCGATTATATCCAATAAAGCATCAGGTCTCTATGACGGAGCTTATAAAGTTGTTGAGCTTGCTATGGGACTGCGTAATAAAAGTTAACTAAAAACGGGGATCCGGTATTAATGAAACGAAGGAGATTACTATGGAACAGGGTAAGAAAAAACTATCGGGAAAAGAAAAATTTGCGTACGGAATAGGGGCCGTAGGCAAGGATATGGTGTATATGCTTTCGGCAAGCTATATCCTATACTACTATCAGGATATTATGGGTGTGTCTGCCTGGGTTATGGGTATTATACTTCTCATAGCCAGAGTGTTTGACGCCTTTAACGATCCTTTGATGGGCGTACTTGTTGCCAAGACCAAAACTAAATGGGGTAAATTCAGACCCTGGCTTTTTATCGGAACGCTTACAAACGCAGTAGTTTTGTTTGTTATGTTCGCCGCTCCGCCTAAGCTTTCGGGAAGTGGCCTTGTAGCGTATGCAGCTATATTTTACATCCTTTGGGGCGTAACCTATACAATGATGGATATCCCATACTGGTCAATGGTTCCCGCGTTTACAGACGGCGGTAAAGAGCGTGAAAATATGTCCGCTCTCGGAAGAACCTGCGCCGGAGTGGGCTCCGCCATTGTAACCGTTGTCACTGTTATGGCGGTATCATTTTTAGGTAATGCGGCTACAACAAACAGCGCCAATAACGTTACAAACAGCTACACAAATGTTACAGCTTACGTTGCGGAGATGGACGAAACCGGAGCGGCAACAGGAAATGTTAAGACTCTCAGCGGAGACGTTTCGTTAAATGTTACTGCGGATAAGTCTGAATTCGAAGAAGCTTTATCATTCAATGCAAGCAATGCGAAATATGACGTAACTGCAGGAAGCCTTACCTATTCGAGCGAAGGAGGAGATGTGCTTACTCTGCAGGGACTTGATGTTGCTAAGGATTCGGCAGAAGGAGAAGCTGTAATCTGCTTATATGTAACGGAGGATGAATTTTCAAAGATAACCGATGGGGATAGCGTAGGCATCAGCCTTACATCAAAGAAGGAGGTAGAGCGAGAAGGATTCAAGTGGTTCTCCCTTATCATTGCAGTACTCTTCTTTGCATTTATCCTTATCACATGTCTTTTCATCAAGGAGAAGTCAACCGTTGATGTACAGACTGCCAAAGTCGGGGATATGTTTAAGGCACTTCTTCAAAACGACCAGGCAATGGCTATGGTTATTACCATCGTCCTTGTAAACTCCGCTACTTACATTACATCAAACCTTCTTATCTACTTCTTTAAGTACGATCTCGGAGGAGCTAATTGGCAGGGCAATTACACAACCTTTAACACGTTCGCCGGTGCATGTCAGATACTTGCGATGATGGCGCTTTTCCCGCTTCTTAGAAAGTGGTTCAGCACCATGAAGATTTTCTATATCTGCATTTTCTCCGCAATCGGAGGATATATCGTTCTGCTTATTATGGCGCTTACCGGAACAAGCATTGTATATCCTTTCTTTGCACCCGGATTCTTTATTATGGCAGCAGTCGGAATGCTTAACGTAATCGTTACGGTATTCCTTGCAAACACCGTTGACTATGGTGAGCTTAAGAACAACAGGCGTGATGAGTCGGTTATTTTCTCAATGCAGACCTTCGTTGTTAAGCTTGCATCAGGTATCGCTGCACTTGCTGCTTCAATCTGCCTGTCCGTATTTAATATAAGCGAATCTGACAGCACGTACGAGGCTATAGACGGAAGCTTTGCGGCGGGACTTAAAGCAAAGATTGCGGATATTATGGCTAACGGAGCAACTGTTGTATCCGGCAGCTCGGTTATCGGACTCAGATTTGTGATGACTGTTTTACCTGTATTTGTGCTTGTTATCGCGCTTATTATCTTTAGAGCAAGATATAAGCTGACGGATGAGAAGCTTGAAGAAATCACAAAGCAGCTTGCTGCCAAGAAAGCGTAACTAGATAAGTCAAAGGCTGAATTTGTTGCATGTGCGAAAGAGGATTGAGGAAATTCATATGATAAAACATACGGAAAACAACGGCTTTATAATCGAAACAAAGAATACTTCATATATTTTCAAGGTCCTTCCCACAGGTCAGCTTGAGCACTTATATTACGGGAAAAAGTTGACAATTCCGGAGGAAGCTGTAGAGGGAACATTGGATGCCCTCTGCGAAAAGCATGCATTTTATCCCGGAAACACCATCGGTTATGATCAGGAGCATTTACAATATTCCCTTGAAGATATGCGCCTTGAGATGTCTTCATACGGAAAAGGAGACATAAGGGAGCCCTTCGTTTGCATTACACATGCCGACGGAAGCCGCACATCGGACTTCTTGTATGATTCGTACGAGATAAAGAATGAGACGCTTTTCTTAAAGGATATGCCTTCCTCTTACGATGAGAGCGGTAAGGCACAGCAGCTTACCATAATCCTTAAAGATAAATCGTATGAGCTTACAATGAAACTAAATTACGTCGTATATGAAGATTGCGACGTGATCACAAGAAATGCCGTTCTTGAGAATACGAGCGGTGATGAAATAAAAGTCGAGAGACTTATGAGTATGTCACTTGATCTTGATCATGCAGGATATGTGTACAGTTCTTTCAGAGGCGCATGGGCAAGAGAGATGCAAAGGGACGATACCTTCGTAACAGGAGGAAAGCATATCGGATCTTCGATTACAGGAACAAGCTCAAGCAGATGCAATCCTTTCTTTATGGTTCACCCCATAGAGACAAGCGAGGATGCGGGGGAAGTTTATGGCTTCAACCTTGTTTACAGCGGGAATCACTATGAATGCGTTGAGGCAAGCGCTTTCGGAAAAACAAGGATCGTAAACGGAATCAATCCCGAGGGCTTTTGCTTTGTATTGAAGCCGGGAGAAATTTTTGAATCCCCTGAGGCTGTTATGACATTCAGCTGTAAGGGATATAACGATATGAGCCATCATATGCACGACTTTGTCAGAGAGCATATCGTGCGCGGGGAGTGGAAGAAAAAGACAAGACCCGTCCTTTTAAACAGCTGGGAGGCGGCTTACTTTGATATAAATGAAAGCAAGCTTACCAAACTTGCCAAGGCAGGAAAAGAAGTCGGAATCGAGCTTCTTGTAATGGATGACGGCTGGTTCGGAGAAAGAAACGATGACAGCTGTTCACTCGGAGACTGGGATGTTAATACAAAGAAACTTCCCCGTGGCCTTAAAGGACTTGCTGATAAGATTAACGGCGTAGGTCTGGATTTTGGAATCTGGGTCGAGCCTGAGATGATCTGTGTAAAGAGTAAGCTTTACGAGGCACATCCTGACTGGGCTGTAAATATACCCGGCAAGCCTCATTCCGAGGGACGTAACCAAAGGATACTTGATTATTCGAACCCGGCTGTGGTTGATTATATGATTGAAAAGATGTCGGAGGTATTTTCTTCTGCAAATATTTCCTACGTAAAGTGGGATATGAACAGGATCTTTTCCGACTACTTCTCACAGTATTTAACGGCAGAGCATCAGGGCGAGCTGGCACACAGATATGTGCAGGGATTTTATCGCACAATGAAGACTCTTACGGAAAAGTTTCCTCATATTCTCTTCGAGGGATGCAGTGCGGGCGGAAACAGATTTGACCTCGGAGTGCTTTGCTATTTCCCTCAGATCTGGGCAAGCGATGATACGGATGCGATGTGCAGACTTGCAATCCAAACAGGCTACAGCTACGGATATCCTATGTCAACCGTAACAGCCCATGTATCCGACTGCCCTAATCATCAGACGCTTCGTACGACTCCTTTGGAGACCAGATTTAATGTGGCATCCTTCGGTGTCCTTGGATACGAGTGCAATCTTTGCGATATGAAAAAAGAAGAGGTCGCAGCTATCAAGGCGCAGATTGAGCTCTACAAAGAGTGGAGAGAAGTATTGCAATGGGGCGATTTCTACAGAGGAAAGGGAAATGCGTCCTTGCCGATGGTTACTGCCTCAACAAGCGGCGCAGCGGCGATTCCCTACAGTAACGACAACTTTGCGGAGTGGACATGTGTCTCAAAGGATAAAGAAAAAGCTGTCGGTATGGTGATGCAGAGGCTTGTCGTTCCTAATTCGCCTTTCCATTGTTACCATGCAAAAGGTCTTAAAGAAGACGCCCTTTACAATCTTTATAACAGAGTCCTTAAAGTTGATGTAAGAGAGTTCGGGGATCTTGTAAATACTGTAGCGCCTATACATGTCAAGAAAGACGGGCTGCTTATCGATATCATTGCGAAGTTCGTAAAGATGGACGGAGAGAGCGAGAATGTTATAGCCTCAGGTGATACCCTTATGAACGGCGGCTTACATTTAAAGCAGGCCTTCGGAGCTACGGGATATAACGGTGAAGTCCGCCACTTCCAGGACTTCGGTTCAAGGCTGTACTTTATCGAGAAAAAATAGGATAGAGCGTATACTAGTACAATAATCAAACAAAGCGGCGGGTGATGGAATATCCATCATCCGCCGAGTGTTATTTTTAATAAAGACTTGTGATGTTCTTTTAATACTTTTAATTTCCGGAAGTCTGCTCGGAGGTTGATTCCTCGGAGCCGGTTTCTGCGCCTTCTTCGGAAACTGCTTCTGATTCTGCCTGGGTCCCCACGTCTCTTGCGGCGTCATATCCTGCAAGCATCGAATCGTAGGAGCTTATAAGCTCTTCGCGCTTTGCGTCGTCAAACTGAGAGAAGATCTGTTCTCTGGTAAGAATCTTGTCGCCGAAGATGGTAGTTGCTCTTTCCTGAAGCTTGTCGTAGCTGAGGTAGAAGCCGCCGTGACCGTACACGCCGTGTTTTCCGGCAAGTTCAGCGGAATAATCTTCGAGGAGGTAGGTCCTTTCATATCTCAATGGGTTCCAGCTGTAGTGGTTTACAAGAGGAACGATTCCGCACTGGTCCTTGGTAATAGAGATTCCTTCTTCGGTAACATGGAAGGAAACCCAGGCAAGTCCCTCTAAGAGGACATCCGTTGACTGGTTCTGAGTTGAAACGTAGTTTCCTAAGGAGTAGTAGCAAAGGCTCTCGTTTCCGTTGTCAGATGTGATCCATTCAACGGGTTCGGGTACGTGGGGGTGCGCTCCGATGATAACATCGGCTCCGGCCTCGGTCATCTGCTTAGCCCAGCTGACCTGATAATCGGTAGGGGTGGTTGTGTACTCAACTCCCCAGTGGGGGCAGACGATAACGACATCCGCTACTGTCTTTGCAAGTTTGATATCCTCAAGTACCTGAGGGTTAAGCTCGGTAAAGTTGATGTATCTTGTATCGGGATTCCAGGTTGTAAGGAAATCCAGATGTCCCTCGGAGGAGGTAGGATAAATCTCGGTATTGTTTCCGTAGGTGTAGTTAAGGATGGCGAAGGTGTAATCCTTAATCTTTAAAAGTCCGATTCTTGAATAATCATACTTGTCATTGCAGACAGCCGAAATGGCAGCTTCCTCGGGAGTAACATCAGAAGCGGTATCGTCGGTCTCAAGGACGATATTTACGCCCTGCTCTCCGGTAACGGTGTGAGGGATCTTTGAGGTTATATTCTCCCCGTGGATACCTGCGATAAGTACCTGAGGGTAGTTGTTATGCATATAATCGTAGAAATTATAGAGGCCGCTGATACCCATATCTGTAGCATGGTTTGTGGCACCGAGCATAACATTGAATCCGAATTTTGCTATCGAGTCTCCGACTTCGGTAGGAGTATTGAAAACGGGGTAGCTCTGGAAGCCTCTGTCGTTTCCGCCGAAGGGAGTCTCCTGGTTGATTATCCTGATGTCGGAAAGAGAAAGAAGGTCCTGGATTCCGAGGAACTCATGGTCATAGTTCCTTGTTCCGTCCGCCTGTTCACCGGATCTGATAACGCCTGTGTGGTACAGATTGTCGCCTACCATTAAAAGGTGGATATCGTACTCCTCAAAAGGCGGTTCCGGTTCGGGTTCAGGTTCAGGCTCGGGTTCGGGCTCGGCGATTTCTTCGGGGGTTATTTCTGTTTCTTCCGCGACAGTCTCCTCGTTGCTGCCGGAACGGTTTAGTTTAAGCTTTCCGGAAGAGATCAGATAAGCACCCACAGCTATTAAAATCAATAAAATGGGTAAAATAATAAATAAAGACTTGAATTTTTTCATGTAGGTATTGTATCATAGGATTGTTACAAATTGTTTAACAATAACACTTAAAATATTAAAAAAATGTTACAAACGATAAAGAGAAAAATTTATAGAGGGTTAGCAATCGGAACTGTAGCGGCAGTTATGGGTACAGTGCCTGCCATCAACACCTTTGCTACCGAGAAACAGGTTGCCGGAGACGGCGGTGCATCAGCTGTATTATCCGTCCTTGGTAATTCATATGATAAAAAGACTGTAGAGTCCGATATGATGGGGGTTGTAACCTCCAGTGCCGCAGAGCTCGATATCGAGTTTGATATGTCAATCTACGAAGAGGAGTATGCAAACTTCGCCATCGCTAACGTAAGTGATTTTATCAATGTAAGGTCACAGGCCACTACTGAGTCGGAGATTGTCGGACATATGTACAACGGCTCTGTATGTGAGATACTTGACAGAGTAGAGGCTTCCGATGGAATCTGGTTTAACGTAATATCCGGAAATGTGGAAGGATTCGTAAGGTCCGACTTCTTTATATATGGAGATGAAGCCCTCGAGGTTATCGAGGATTATGTTAAAAAGGTGGCTGTTGTTCAGTGTAACCTTTTAAACGTAAGAGCGGAAGCCAATACGGATGCGACTGTCATCGGCTCTGTCAAATCCGGGGACAAGCTTGATGTATCCGAGGACGAGGATATTCGTGCGGAGAGATTGAGCCGTGCGAAAAAGGCTGACGATACCGAGGGTGAGGAAGCCGAAAATATCGAAGAGACCGAAACTCCCACCACCGAATCTGTTGCGTCAAGCAGCGCAGCGGGGAATGGTGCTGAAGAAACAGCCGGCGCTGATGATTCAGAAGACGCAAATACAGAGACTGAAGAGGAAAAGCCTCTTGAGTGGGTTAAGGTTAATTATACAAGAGATAAAGAAGGCTATGTATGTCTTGATTATGTAACGATCCAGGAAAGCTACGTTACCGCAAAGACTATCGAAGAGGAGCGCGCGGAAGCAGAGGCTAAGAGAAAGGCCGAAGCAGACAGACGCGCAGCGGCAGCGGCGGCTGCAGCAGCTGCTGCGGCAGCACAGGCAATCGCCGAGGATACTACAATATCATCCGGCGTATCCGCGGGATCAAGCAGTGACATCAGAAGCAGCATTATTGAGTACGCTAAATCTTATGTCGGAACAAGATACGTGATGGGCGGTCAGAGCCTTTCAGGCGGTACGGACTGTAGCGGATTTACTTCTTACGTACTTGCAAACTTCGGTTACAGCGTAGGAAGAACACCATCCAGCCAGTACAACAACGCCGGAAGAAGCATCTCCCTTTCCGAGGCTCAGCCCGGAGATATAATCTGCTACGGCAGCGGCGGATGCTCACACGTAGCTTTGTACATCGGGGATAACCAGATCGTTCACGAAGCAAACTCCAGACTCGGATGCTGCATCAGCGGTATCAACTTTATGAACATCGTAGGTGTAAAGAACGTTATCGACTGATAAAAGCTTGGAAACGACCGAAAACAACGATTATTTAAGGCGGAACCTGAATGGCTCCGCCTTTTGTGCATTTATAACAAAATTAAGCCTGAAACTTCTCATTTCAAACCGGTTTCCTTAAAGCCGCTGTTTTTAACAATATTTCACAAAGAATATCAAAATAGTTTCTGAATTCGCCGCAGTATGCATAAAAACTTAATGCGAAAATCCGGTTTCCGTAGTAAAATATAACTATAAATTGATAGAAATGCGGGGTAAATATATGCAAGATATCATAATTATCGGGGCGGGAGTCACGGGATGCGCTATTGCAAGGGAACTTTCGAGGTATGAGCTTGATGTCTGCGTAATTGAAAAAAGCAGTGATGTCTGTGAAGGAACCTCAAAGGCGAACAGCGGAATTGTGCATGCGGGATACGACGCAAAGCCCGGATCCCTTAAGGCTAAGCTAAATGTTCGGGGAAATGAGATGATGGAACAGCTCTCTAAAGATCTGGATTTTCCTTTTAAGAGAAACGGATCTTTGGTTCTTTGTTTTGATGCAAAGGACAAAGGACAGCTCGAACGCCTTTTAGAGCAGGGACGTCAAAATGGCGTAAAGGACCTGCGGATAATTACCGGGGATGAGGCAAGGAAAATCGAACCCGAGCTTTCGGATGAGGTATGCTTTGCACTGTACGCTCCCACGGGAGGGATAGTATGTCCGTTTAACCTTACCATTGCTCTTGCTGAAAACGCGGCGGTTAATGGGGTTAAGTTTCATCTTGATACCGAGGTAATAGGCGTTTCAAAGGAAAATGACGGATATCTTGTAAAAACATCAAAGGGCGATTTTAAAAGCCGCATCGTAGTTAATGCTTCCGGTGTCTATGCCGCGAAGATCCACAATCTTGTTTCCGATGAAAAAATAAATATTGTGCCGAGAAAGGGTGAGTACTGTCTCTTCGACAAGACGGTAGGCGGCCTCGTTTCTTCTACGATTTTCCAGCTTCCCACAAAGTACGGAAAAGGTGTTTTGGTAACTCCTACTGTTCACGGAAATCTCCTTGTAGGACCCAATGCCGTAGATATAGATGATTTTGAGGGCGTTAATACAACTGCCGAAGGATTATCCGATATATTAAAGCGCGGCGGCCTTAGCGTAAAGCAGCTCCCCACAAGGCAGATCATCACATCCTTTGCGGGACTTCGCGCCCACGAAGACAAAGGAGATTTTGTGATCGGGGAAGCAAAAGATGCTCCGGGATTTTTCGATGCGGCGGGTATCGAGTCGCCGGGTCTATCCTGCGCTCCGGCCATAGGAGAGTATATGGCGGATATGATAGTTGAAAAATATCCCGCAAAAAGGAAAGAAAACTTCGTTTCAAAGAGAAAAGGGATTCCTTCTATGGCACTGGCTTCTCCCGAAGAGAAAAAGAAGCTGATCGAGGAGAATCATCTGTATGCAAATGTTGTCTGCAGATGCGAGCTTGTAACAGAAGGTGAGATAGTTGATTCAATAAAAAGACCACTCGGAGCTACAACTCTTGACGGCGTAAAGAGAAGGACACGCGCCGGAATGGGAAGGTGCCAGGCAGGCTTTTGTTCTCCGAAGACTGTTGAGATACTTGCCAGGGAACTTGGAGTAGACGAAGGGGAGATTACAAAGAATAACAAAGGCTCCGAGTTCATCGTAGGAAAGATCAAGGAATTGTAGAATTTGCATAAAGCTGTTTTGGAAAGATAAGCAGCCGTATTACTGATAACCTGAATAAATGGGGTAAAAACATGGACAAAGATTTAGTAATAATCGGAGGCGGACCGGCGGGACTTGCCGCCGCTATAGCCGCTAAAGAAGCGGGCGTAAGCGATCTTCTTATACTTGAGAGGGACAATAAACTCGGAGGTATTTTAAATCAGTGTATCCACAATGGCTTCGGGCTTCATACTTTTAAAGAGGAGCTTACGGGACCCGAATATGCTGCGAGATTTATCGACAAGGCTTTAAAGCTGGAGATACCATATAAGTTAGAGACAATGGTTATCGATATATCCAAAGACGGAGAGTATAAGCTGGTTTCCTATATGAACAGGGAAGAGGGGCTTGTCGTTGTAAGGGCAAAGGCCGTAATCCTTTGTATGGGATGCCGCGAGCGCTCGAGAGGAGCGCTTAACATCCCCGGATACAGGCCCGCCGGAATCTACACAGCAGGAACAGCCCAAAGGTATGTTAATATTGAAGGCCGTATGCCGGGAAAGGAAGTAGTCATCTTAGGCTCCGGGGACATCGGACTTATTATGGCAAGGCGCATGACCTTTGAGGGCGCGAAGGTTAAACTTGTGGCGGAGCTGATGCCCTACAGCGGCGGACTTAAGAGAAATATAGCCCAGTGTCTGAACGATTTTGATATACCGCTTCTTTTAAGCCACACGGTAGTAGATATAAAGGGCAAGGAAAGAGTTGAAGCGGTTGTTATCGCCAAGGTAGATGAAAACTCCAAGCCTGTTCCGGGTACGGAAGAGGAGATAAAGTGTGACACCCTTCTTTTATCCTGCGGACTGATCCCGGAAAACGAGCTCTCAAACGCTCTGGGAGTCGTGATGAACAGAGTTACCGGCGGACCTTTGGTAAACGAAAGTCTCGAGACGGATATAGAGGGAGTATTTGCCTGCGGAAATGTTCTTCATGTACATGACCTTGTGGATTATGTATCCGAAGAGTCGGCCCAGGCGGGAAAGAAAGCTGCAGAGTATTTAAAGGCAAAAGAAGGAAAATGCTCTTGCTCAGAGTCCGGCAACAAGGCGGAAGCTTCCATAAAGATAAACGCTGTGGATGGAGTGCGCTACACGGTGCCATCGGTTATAAGGCTTTCCCGTATGGAGGATAGACAGACTGTCAGGTTCCGTGTCGGAGCCGTATATAAAAAGGCCGCGATTCAGGTACTTGCCGGGGACAAGGAGATAATGAATCTTAAAAAGGCAGCCCTTGCTCCGGGAGAGATGGAGCAGGTAATACTTCAAAAGTCGGTTCTTGAAGCGCTGCCGGATCTAACCGAAGTAACCATCAGAGTTAAGACGGACTGACGTTTCCTGATGCATCCCGTCTGCTATGGGCAGATAATGGGAAAAGGAAGAATATGAGCTGCAGTAATAAAGAGAAATTTCTGGAGAAACAATATGACGGAAACAAAAGAATTTACATGTATAAGATGCCCGCTGGGCTGTAACGTTGTTGCAACCCTTGATGATGGAAAGATAG
The DNA here is from genome assembly GCA_902790935.1 of uncultured Lachnospiraceae bacterium. Lineage (GTDB taxonomy): Bacteria > Bacillota > Clostridia > Lachnospirales > Lachnospiraceae > AC2028. The sequence continues at coordinate 14,178 of CADATP010000042.1, forward strand.
TAAGTATTACGGGGAATACCTGCCCGAGGGGTGCGGAGTATGTTACAAACGAGCTTACCGACCCGAGAAGGATCGTAACCAGCCTTGTTAAGGTAACCGGCGGTGAGAGAAGCGTTGTCCCCGTAAAGACAAAAACGGATATTCCAAAGGGAAAGATTTTTGAGTGTCTTGAGGAATTAAAAAAGGTCACCGTATCTGCGCCTGTAACCATCGGGGATGTTGTGCTCGCAAATGTCTGCGACACAGGGGTGGATATTGTCGCCACGGCTAATATCGAGTAAAATATAAAGCAAATGTTTTAAGGGGTATTTACAATGAAAACCAAGTATATTATGGCGCTGGATCAGGGAACCACAAGCTCCCGCTGCATCCTTTTTGATAAGCAGGGAAATATCTGCGCGATGAGCCAAAAGGAATTTACGCAGATTTATCCCAAGCCCGGCTGGGTTGAACACAATCCTATGGAGATCTGGTCATCACAGCTATCCGTAGCTGCGGAATGTATGGCAAATCTCGGAATCGACGCCGAAGATATAGCCGCCATCGGAATCACAAATCAGAGAGAGACCACCATCCTTTGGGATAAGCATACAGGCCAGCCTATATATAATGCTATAGTCTGGCAGTGCAGACGTACGTCGGATATGATCGACGATCTTAAGAAGGACGGCTTTGACAATAAGATAAGAGCAAAGACTGGTCTTATCCCGGACGCATATTTCAGTGCTTCAAAGATCGCATGGATCCTTGATAATGTTAAGGGAGCAAGAGAAAAGGCGGAAAAAGGTGATATACTTTTCGGAACCGTTGATACCTGGCTTATCTGGAATCTGACAAGAGGCGCTGTGCACGTAACGGACTATACCAATGCTTCAAGAACGATGCTCTTTGATATCCATAAGCTTTGCTGGGACAAGGATATTATGAAAAGGTTTAATATACCGGAGTGCATTCTTCCGGAGGTTAAGCCTTCGAGCTGTCTATACGGCCATACGGAAACAAGTGTTTTAGGCGGCGAGATCCCTATTGCCGGAGCTGCAGGAGATCAGCAGGCTGCTCTCTTTGGACAGTGCTGTTTTGAAAAGGGTGAGGTTAAAAATACCTACGGAACAGGATGCTTTATGCTGATGAATACGGGACATGATGCAATCTATTCCACAAGCGGACTTCTTACTACGATTGCTGCTTCGGACTCCGACAATGTGGAGTACGCTCTAGAGGGAAGCGTGTTTGTAGCGGGAGCAGGTATCCAATGGTTAAGAGATAGTATGAGAATGCTAAAAAGCGCTGCGGCGTCAAGTGAGTACGCGGAAGCTGTTAATGATACTGCAGGGGTCTATATTGTTCCTGCCTTTGTAGGCATGGGGGCACCCTATTGGCAGCAGCATGCAAGAGGCATGGTTGTGGGGCTGACAAGAGGCTGCGAAAAAGAACATTTTGTCAGAGCGATGCTGGAATCCATAGCATACCAGACGATGGACGTCTTAAAGGCTATGGAGGCGGATTGCGGTATTAACTTAAGCAGACTAAAAGTAGACGGCGGAGCAAGCGCCAATGACTTTCTTATGCAGTTCCAGGCTGATATAATAGATACATTCGTAGACAGACCTGCCAGTGTGGAGACTACTGCCCTCGGAGCCGCATATCTTGCGGGACTTGCCGTCGGTTACTACAAGGATAAAGACGAGATCAGAAAGAACTGGCAGCTGGGAAGAACCTTCGAACCTGCAATGGAAAAGGAAAAGAAAACAGAACTTATCAAGGGCTGGAAAAGAGCTGTAAAATGCGCCCTTGTATATGCAGAGGATTGATAAGGATTTATGATCACATTTGTTTTGATACTGGCGATTAGCTCACTATTTGTAAACCCTAAAAAAATATATAAGAAACACAGTCGATACTATCGGACGCTTTTAAATATTTCGACACAGCTCGCTGTATGGATAATGCGGATAAAGGTTCATGTATCCGGACTTGAAAAGCTTCCCAAGGGAACGAGATTTTTGCTTGTACAAAACCACAGATCCAAGTTTGATCCGATCCTTACATGGTACGTTCTTAGAAAATATGATCTTGCTTTCATTTCCAAGGAAGAGAATATGCATATCCCAATCTTCGGAAGGATCATCAGGAAATGTTGTTTTATGTCCATTGACAGAAAACATCCGGGAAGAGCCATGGAGACGGTTAAAACAGCTGTAGAGCTGCTTAAGGATGATCAGGTTTCGATCGGGGTTTACCCGGAAGGAACGCGAAATACCACGCAGGAGCCGCTACTTCCTTTCCACAACTCGATGTTTAAGATAGCGCAAAACGCCGATGTTCCTATTGTTGTTATGGCGTGCCACGGAACAAGCGCGGTTAAGGACAATTTCCCTAAGAAAAAAAGCCATGTTTACTTTGAGGTCACGGGGGTATTAAAACCCGAAGATATCAAGGGATTAAAGACGAATGTCATCGGGGACGAGGTGGCAAGGCAAATCCTGGATTCCCCCATATTTAGAAAAAGTTTATAAAAACTTTAGAGCCCAATTCTTTAAAAATCTTCTCACCTGGATTATATTGTTACAGTAACGCACTAAATTTCTGAAAATATGCCGGGTGAGAAAGATGTCTAAATTCAGCGTAAAAAAACCTTATACAATTCTTATTGCTGTGCTTGCTGTACTGATTCTCGGTGTAGTGAGTATAACGAAAATGCAGCTTGATCTGCTTCCGGAAGTAAATCTCCCATACTTACTTGTATTAACAACATATCCCGGAGCCAGCCCCGAAAAGGTTGAATCCGTTGTAACAGAGCCCCTCGAAGGATCTCTCGGGACTATAACAGGCGTTAAAAATGTTACCAGTTTCAGCTATGAGAACTACAGTATGGTTCAGCTGGAATTTGAGGATGATACATGCTTGCTTCTATGTATCTTGCCATAAGTTATGAGGGCAAGGATATCGAGGAACTGTCAAGATTTGTGGAGGATACGCTTTTACCTCAGATTGAAAGACAGGACGGTGTGGCCGATGTTTCGGCGACCGGTCTTATCGAAAAAACCGTACAGGTTTCCCTTAACCAGAAAAAAGTAGATGAATTAAATGAAAAAATAAAGGCGAAGGCTCAGGATGCGTTAGATGATGCCAGAGCTTCTCTTGATGATGCGAAAAAACAGCTTGAAGACGGTCAGGCCGAGCTCGATAAGAGCAAAAAAGAGATGGCTGACGGACAGGCTAAAATAGACAGCGGAAAGGCTGAACTGGAAAAAGGAAAGGAAGAGCTTGAAAAGCAGCAGAAGGAAACCTATGACCAGCTGGCGCAGGCATCTCTTGCTCTTGATCAGCTCTCATCCTACCAGAGCCAGCTCGTAACCCAGCAGGCTCAGGAAGCGGTACTTAAGACCGCCATCGAAGAGGCCGGAAAAGCTCTCGCTGCATACGGAATTACGGTTGATAACCTTGATTCTACCGTAAGTACGATGGAGACAGGATTGGCAACGGCTACAAACTCTATATCAACTATGGATCAGCTTATTACTTTGGCTGATGCCATCGCCGCAGATCCTACTCTTGCTACTCAGGATAGCACTACTGTTCCGGGGCAGACTAACGGACAGGTTCTCGGACTCGGACTTGCAACTTTGGCTACTGCAATACCTGATTTAGCTACGTTGTCGACAGGATACAATGCGGCTTATGCTGCATATGCTTTAGATACATCAAATGAAACAGCCAAAGACGCATATGTCGGAGCAGTTACAGCTTCGTCAGGAGCCTTAACGACTGCGAAGGCCGCAACTCAGTCACAGGCAGATACTTTAAATGCTTCCCTCCCTCAGCTTAAGACCGCTCAGCAGACAATAAACAGCTACAAGTCGGAACTTACGGCTTTAGAGGTTGAGATAGAAGTAACAAAAGGTATTGTTGCTAAATTTGAAGAGGAGCTTAAAAAACTCGGTGTATCTTATACCGATATAGAGGCGGCCAAGATGCAGGCGGCAGCAGGTTTTGCTGCAGCACAGGCTCAGCTTGCTACGGGAGCGAGCGCTCTCGAAACAGCTCAGGCACAGCTTGATGCCGGGAAGACGCAGATGGATTCCGCAAAGGAACAGTTAGAGAGCGGATGGGAAAGCTACAATGATGCCGAAAAGACATTTGAGGATCAAAGTAAAACTGCTCTCGAGAGTGCAAATGCAGACGGACTTTTATCCCTTGATACAATCTCTGCACTCATATATGCACAAAACTTCGAGATGCCTGCGGGATATATTGATGATAAAGATGACAATTCATGGCTTCTTAAGATCGGAAACAATTACGATTCCGTGGAAGACCTTGGAAATATGCTCCTTGCAAGCATAGACGGAATCGGAGATATAACCCTTGACTCCGTTGCAGATATTACGGTTATTGACAACTCAGGAACCACGTACGCAAGACTTAATAACCGGAGCGCGGTAATCTTATCTGTTTACAAGGCAAGTACTACAGGAACCAATGAGGTAAGCCGTACCCTTCGCTCGGAGATAAAGGAACTCGAGGACAGATACGAAGGTCTTGATATCCTTGTTATGGTGGACCAGGGTGACTATATTGAGATAATCATCAAGAGCGTAATGCAGAGTATGATCCTCGGCGCGGCTCTTGCGGTTATCATCCTTGCATTTTTCTTAAAAGACGTGATGCCGACCATCGTTGTTGCCATAAGCATTCCTTTAAGTGTACTTTTATCCCTTGTGGCTATGTATTTCTCGGGAATTTCCCTGAATATGATGTCCCTATCGGGTATGGCGCTGGGAATCGGTATGCTTGTTGATAACTCAATCGTTATCATCGAAAATATATACAGGCTAAGAGGAAGAGGCATAAATGCGCCGAGAGCTGCTGTCCAGGGAACAAACCAGGTAGCCGGAGCGGTTGTCGCATCCACCCTTACCAGTGTCTGCGTATTCTTCCCGATGGTTTATACAACGGGTATGGTAAGGTCTTTGATGCTTCCTATGGCTCTTACCATAATATATTGTCTGCTGGCATCGCTTCTTGTTGCAATGACGGTTGTGCCTGCGGCAAGCTCGACGCTTCTTAGAAAGACAAAGCCCAAGAGCCATAAAGTCTTTGATAAGATACAGAATCTCTATGGAAAGGTACTTGCTTTCTGCCTAAAGGTTAAGGTTGTGCCTCTGACCGTGGCTGCACTTCTTTTGGGAATATCAGTCTGGCAGGTATTCAGAATGGGTATTGTTATGATCCCTGAGCTTACCAGCAACCAGATACAGGCAACTGTTTCCTTTGATGAGGAGGAGCTTTCAAGAGAAGAAGCCTACGGACTTGTGGATGAACTTATCTACAGAACGGTCGAAGTACCCGGAGTGGCTTCAGTCGGATCTATGTCCGGAAGCGGTGAAGCACTTTTAGGATTTGGCGGAGGTGACGGAGCTTACAACAGCTTCTCACTGATGATCTCTACCGAGAATGAAAGAGCCGGCGCCGGAGAAGTTAAGAAAATCACAGACTCAATCTATGATATCGCGGAAGAGCTTGGAATAGATGTATCTGTTTCCGGTGGTCTTGATGAGATGGGAGCGATCCTTGGAAGCGGACTTTCAATCTCAATCTACGGACAGGATCTTGAGACTCTTCGAAAGATCAGTGAAGATCTGATGGAAATCGTATCTCAGGTTGACGGATATGTAGATATAAGCAACGGACAGGAAGAGGCGGACAAGGTCCTTCGCCTTGACGTAGATAAAGATAAGGCTATCAAATACGGTGTTACCGTAGCACAGATTTATCAGGCTGTAGCCGCAGAAATGGCTACAACAAAGAACGCCATCACGGTTACCGTAGACGGTGTAGATATGAAGGTTGATATCGTTGACGAATTAGATCCGGTAACAGCCGAGAACCTTCTTGATATTGCGATTCCCGTAACACCTCCCGAAGAAAAATCGGAAGATGACGATAAAGAGACAAAAACCGAAACTAAGAGTTCATCTCTTGCGGGGGCGTCGGGAGGATTTACTGCCTCTATGGGAGGAAACGAAGGATTTAGTTCAGCTCTTGGCGGCTCAGATTTTGGTTCTGCAATGGGCGGAAGCGGCATGAGTACGCAGGCATCTGCGCAGGAGACAAGACCGCTTTCAGAGTTTGCAACTTTATCTTTTGAAGACGGATACAACAGTATCTCGCGTGAGAACCAGACGAGATATATTACCGTAACTGCAGGAGTTGCCGAAGGAGAAAATGAAACTCTTCTTTCGAGAAAACTTCGTCCTCTTCTTGATAAGTATGAAGTACCCGATGGTTATACCATTGATATGGGCGGTGAATCGGAAGCTACTATGAAGATGGTAAAGGATATGATGCCTATATTCTTAATGGGTATCGCGTTTATCTACTTTGTAATGGTAGCACAGTTCCAGAGCCTGCTCTCGCCCTTCATCGTACTCTTTACTTTGCCACTTGCTTATACCGGAGGTTTTATGTCCCTCTGGTTTACCGGCGAAAATATCTCAATGATGGCACTTATGGGATTCATAGTCCTTACCGGTACGGTTGTTAATAACGGAATCGTATACGTAGACTATACGAACCAGCTTAGAATGGGCGGTATGGAAAGAAGGGATGCTCTTATTGCAACAGGAAAGACCCGTATGAGACCTATCCTTATGACGGCCCTTACAACTATCCTTGCAGAGGCAAGCCTTATTTTCGGCGATGATATGGGAAGCCAGATGGGAAGAGCAATGGCACTTGTTATAGCCGGCGGACTTTTGTACGCAACCTTGATGACTTTGTTTATCATACCGGTTATGTATGATATCCTCTTTAAGAAGCCGCCCCTTAACGTTGATGTAGGCGGAGATAATATCGATGACATCCCCGATGATGCCAAGGAATTTATGCTTCAGATAGAGGCTGAAAAGGCAGAAAAAGCCCTAATCAAAGAGGAATAAATTTTATATAAAAATTCACGCCCGTAAATATTTATGGTACAATGTGCTGAAAAGAACAGATAATGTGCCTTGATGTTTACGGGCTTTTTATGGGTGAAAATATGATACTTATTAAAGACGGACGGGTTATAGACCCTGTATCGGGACTTGATGGTGTAAGGGATGTTCTTATATGCGAAGGGAAAATCCTTTGCATAAAAGAAAAAATATCGGAGGGCGATTTACAGGGGATAACGACTATTGATGCTGCGGGTAAGATTATAGCGCCCGGATTTGTAGACGTACATGTACATTTCCGTGACCCCGGATTTACGGACAAAGAGGATATTTACACAGGAGCAAAAGCGGCGGCGGCAGGCGGTTATACAAGTGTAGTTATGATGGCCAACACAAAGCCCACGATCGATAATGTAGAAACCCTTAAGTACGTTCTTGAAAAAGGAAAAGAGACAGATATAAATGTTTACGCCTGCGCAAACGTAACGTATGGAATGAAGGGAGAGGAGTTAACTGATTTTGATGCTCTTGCAAAGTGTGGAGCGGTTGGCTTTACGGATGACGGTATTCCTCTTGTTAAAGAAGAAATAGTCCTTGAGGCTATGAAAAAGAGTAAGGCGCTGGAACTTCCTTTAAGTTTTCATGAGGAAGATCCGTCGGTTATCGAGAATAACGGTATCAACAGAGGGAAAGCCAGCGAGTATTTCGGTATCGGCGGATCTCCGAGGGATGCGGAAATAAATATGATCCGAAGAGATATTGAGCTGGCGAGAAAAACAGGAGCCGCCATCGATATCCAGCATATCTCCACAAAAGAAGGCGTTGAGATGGTAAGAAGGGCTAAAGCTGAAGGGCTAAAGGTCTATGCCGAGGCTACTCCTCATCACTTCTCTCTTACTGAGGAAGCAGCCATAGAACACGGCACATTAGCCAAGATGAATCCTCCCTTAAGGGAAGAAGCTGACAGAGAGGCTGTGGCAAATGGACTTGCCGACGGAACCATAGATATGATCGCTACGGACCATGCACCCCATACTGCGGAAGAAAAGGCAAGGGAAATTACAAAGGCCCCCAGCGGTATTATAGGACTTGAGACCGCACTGCCTCTTGCCGTGATGAATCTTTTGAACACAGGAAAGATGAGGCTGAGATCTTTAATGGCGAGCATGAGTACAAATCCCGCAAGGATATATAAACTCGACGCGGGATATATAGCCGAAGGGGGACCTGCGGATATCGTAATATTTGACCAAAATGAAAAGTATGTATACAAGAAAGAAGATATCGCATCAAAGGCCTGCAATACGCCTTTTATAGGATGGGAAATGACAGGAAGAGTCTTGTATACTATATGCGGCGGAAAAGTCGTTTATAAAGCTAAATAAAGATGATTTTAAATCTACAGATAAAAAACGGAGATCTTAAATGAAGAAGAAAACAACAGCAAAAATACTTTCGCAAAAAAGCCTTGCACCGGGCATCTACGATATGTGGCTCGAGTGTGATATTGCAAAGGATGCCCGCGCCGGACAGTTCATCGGCGTATATCCTAACGACAAGAGCACCCTTCTTCCCAGACCTATAAGTATCTGCGAAGCCGATGCATCCAAGAGCGCTCTGAGACTGGTATACAGAGTAGCCGGAAAGGGGACCGCAGAGTTTTCACAGTACAAAGAGGGGGATAGCTTAGATGTTCTCGGCGTCCTTGGAAACGGCTACGACTTAAGCCTTTTAAAAGGAAAACGCGTTATGCTCATGGGCGGTGGAATCGGAATCCCGCCTATGCTCGAACTTGCAAAAGAGCTTTTTTACCAAAACGAACAGCTTAGCGATAACGAGAAATCCGAGATCATAATCGTTGTTGGCTACAGAGATGATAAGACTTTCCTTAGAGAGGACCTCGAAAAATACGGAAAGGTTTATATCGCCTCGGAGGACGGAAGCGTCGGAACGAAGGGAAATGTTATGAACGCTGTTGAGACTGAGGAAATAGAAGCTGACGTCATCTGCGCCTGCGGACCTATGCCTATGCTCCGCGCTATTAAAAAGTATGCCGAAGGGAAAAACATCCCGGCTTACATTTCTCTTGAGGAGCATATGGCTTGCGGCGTGGGAGCCTGCCTCGGATGTGTTGTCAAAACAAAAGAGGTTGACCATCATTCCTATGTAAACAACGCGAGAATATGTACCGACGGACCTGTATTTTTGGCGGAGGATGTTGAGATATGAAAACAGAAATAGAAATTGCCGGCGTAAAGTGGAAAAATCCCGTAACCGTTGGTTCGGGTACTTTCGGATCCGGAATGGAATATGATGAATTTGTTGATCTTAATAAATTGGGAGCTGTTACCAGCAAGGGCGTTGCCAATATTCCCTGGCCCGGAAATCCGACTCCCAGAGTTACGGAAGTTTACGGAGGTATGCTTAACGCCATCGGACTTCAAAACCCCGGAATCGATGTCTTTTGCGAAAGAGATCTTAAGTTCCTTGAAGGCTACGATACCAATGTTATCGTTAATGTCTGCGGAAAATCCATTCAGGATTATATTGACGTTGTTGAAAGGCTCTCTGATGAAAAGAGAGTCGATATGCTTGAGATAAACGTCTCCTGCCCCAATGTTAAAGAGGGCGCTATCGCCTTCGGTCAAAAGGCGGAGGCTCTTACAGAGATCACGAAGGAGATAAAAAAGCATGCAAAACAGCCATTTATAATGAAACTTTCTCCCAATGTCACGGATATTACGGAGATGGCAAAAGCCGCTGAGGCAGCAGGCGCTGACGCTCTTTCCCTTATCAATACAATTACGGGAATGAAGATTGATATAAACAGAAGGACCTTCGCTCTTGCCAACAAGACGGGTGGAATGAGCGGACCCGCCATAAAGCCGGTGGCAGTACGTATGGTTTACCAGGTAGCGCAGGCGGTAAAAATCCCGATTATCGGAATGGGAGGAATCGCTACGGCGGAAGATGCTCTTGAGTTTATCCTTGCGGGCGCCACAGCCGTATCCGTCGGCGCGGCAAATTTCATCAATCCCTACGCTACGATCGAAGTGATCGACGGAATCGAGGATTACATGCGCCGCAACAAGGTAGAGGATATTAAAGACCTTATCGGAGCGGTGAAGTAGGAGATAAAGAAATAATGCGATAAAATAAGGGAACTCTCGGATTATTCCGGGAGTTTTTTTGATGGAATGAAAAATTTTTAATTTTTTTTATTTTTTTTAAAACCTTTGGCGAATCTCATTCGTATTAATAGTAGCAGGACAGAAAAGGACTGCAAATTCAAAACCAAAGGAGACGAATTTACGATATGAGTAGATTAAAGAAAAGAATCATAATAATAGGTTCCGCCTGTTTGCTGGCCGTTATTGGAATCGGAACTTATCTGCTACTAAAGAACAATGCCGGGAAAAAGGATCATGACAGTTTAGAAATCGGAGAGGTTGACGAAATGGCCGAAGAAATTGCCGACTTGACTGAGGAAGACAATGGGATGATTCCTGACGAGCAGCTCTGTGAGGCGGATATCGCAGAACCTGACGAGATGGCACTGCTTTCCATTACACCTGTCGGTGAAAGGATAAGCATCGGAAGCTACGGATCAGAGGAGCTTGGCTGGATCGTATATGACGAAGATGAAGAATATCTTTATCTTATATCTGAAAAGGTGATCGATGCCAGACCGATGATAGAGAATACCGATACCTCGAAGCTTCTTGAAATCGAAGCCGGAGATGGAACCAATCCTGATTCTCTCGCGAGCCTGTATGAAATGGTAGAGTCATCCGCTGAATACAACGGTAAATTTACCGATACCGACCTGTGTAAATGGCTCAATGATGAATTCATAAACAGCGTTTTTTCGGAAGATGTAATTGAAAAGATGCAGCAGTGGAGCGATGGGATCAAGGTCACGCTTCCGGATGATGAATTTGTGACAGAGTTTGGTGATTATCTTTGGGCCGGACCAACACAGACCGCAATCGAAAACGGAGCTGAGGTTTTTGACCCGGAGCCATATATAGAAGCCGCCGGAGAGGTCAGGGACCCGATGACAGGGGAACTGATCCCTGAGGATGAGATCGTAAATCACCCCGGGCTTGTATACCCGGCTGAAGCTGATGGAAGCGCATCATACGCTCTTTGCAGCGATATTACGGATGGTAATGTTAGCATCAGGTCATTCGGCTTTACAAGAAGAAACGCGGGCATATATGAAAAAGTAGGTGTAAGACCGATGATAAAGGTTTTGAAGGAAAACGATTAAAACAGAGAGATTTGTCACTATTTAAATAATTACCGGGAGGAAAAGAATATGAAGCTTAACAGAGAAAAAAGGAAATTGGCATTGCGCATAGCGTGTTTTCTTATATCGATATTGATGATGTGCGGGCTGTATCAGCCGGGATCAAGAGTCTATGCGAAGGATTGGGATGATTTGTATACTAGATGTCTAGGATGCGGGAGCTCGGACACTTCAGCCACCAGTGAGATTACTACTACATTAACTCCCGGGGACTCAGCATACCACATAATATATACGCATGTTGATATTAGATGCAACGCCTGCGGAGAATATTGGGGTAGTGATGATGTAGATTTTGAATACCATACCTACGTCGACCCGTCAATTTGGTGGGCATTTGATGAAGAACACTGGATTCCCAGTTATACAGAAAACGGCGTGACATACTATATATGCGATAAGTGTGGGCACGTGGAAACAAGGCAGGGGGAGGCGCATGAGGAAACAACGAAGGAGGACGTGCACTCGCATACATGGGATCAGGGCACGGTTACAACATCGGCAACCTATACTTCGGACGGAGTGATGACCTATACCTGCACCGGATGTGGTGAAACCAGAACGGAAAGCATCCCGATGCTTGTCTGCACTTCACATACCTGGGATAACGGAAACGTAACAACCGAGGCAACATACAAAACAGAAGGAGTAAAAACCTATACCTGCACGAACTGCGGGGCAACCAGAACGGAAAGCATCCCGAAGCTTGTCTGCACTTCGCATTCCTGGGATAACGGAAAGGTAACAACTGAGGCGACATACAAAGCAGGAGGCGTAAAAACCTATACCTGCACGAACTGTGGGGCAACCAGAACAGAAGCCATCCCGAAGCTTGTCTGCGCTTCACATTCCTGGGATAACGGAAAGGTAACAACTGAGGCGACATACAAAACAGGAGGCGTAAAAACCTATACTTGCACGAATTGTGGCGAAACCAGAACAGAAGCCATCCCGATGCGTGTCTGCACTACACATTCCTGGGATGAGGGAAAGATAACAACTAAGGCGACTTACAAAAATGATGGTGTAAAAACCTATACATGCCGAAACTGCGGTCAGATCAAGACGGTAACCATACCTAAGTTTGTCTGCACCACGCATGTATACGGGGATGCTCTTCTTACCCCTACGGGCAACGGAGAATTCTATTATATAAGCGAATGCACGAGATGCGGGGAGAAACATTCTGTGCTGCATGAGCATAACTATAAATGGGTCACTGTAAAGCCTGCAACTGAAGAGGAAACAGGAACAGAAAGATATATTTGCGAAGAATGCGGCTATTACAAACTTGAGCGAGAGATTCCCAAGATCCAAGCACAGGTTTGCACACATCCATATCCAAGAGAATTTGTTGAAACAGTTCCTGCAACTTGTTGCAGAGGTCCGATAGGTAACGTAGTTTGTAAAGAATGTGGTGAGATTATAGTATATGATTACGAATCCTCTTCACGTGGATACAATCCTGATAACCACTCCCACTTTACCGCAACGGTACGTGTTGAACCTACATATAAATCAAACGGTGTAATGAGATACACTTGTGATGGTTGTGGTTATTACTACACAGAATCCATTCCTAAGCTTGAATGTCCACATGCACATACTAATGTCAAAGACCTTGCAGATGGTTCTTGGAAAGTATGTAAGGATTGTGGTGAAAAACTTTACCGGGTATCATCAATTCCTTCTACTTGCAGCCACGTTGGTACAACAAAAACACAGGTTCTTGTAAAAGCAGCTACCCCAACAGAATGGGGCGAAGCAGCAATAGTTTGTGAATGCGGCAAAACAGTATCAACAGAAAAGATACATCCGTATTCGGAATATCAGGTAACAAAGCCTGACGGTTCGGTGGTAACGGTGTACGGCTGGTTTGATTATGAAGCGGCGCATGAAATTGCAGATCTGACAAATGCATACAGAATCGAAAACGGATTAAACGCACTTAAGTATAACGAATCATTGCAGAGCGGGTCTGATACGAGAGCACTTGAAACTATTGTTTCCTTCAGCCACACAAGACCGAACGGTACCAGATGGAACACGACTCTTCCGCAGTGGCAATACGGCGGTGAGAATCTGGCAAGCGGACAAACGACGGTTCAATCCGCGATGAATGCCTGGAAGGATTCCGAAAGCCATAATGATAACCTTCTATATGGTATAAAAAGTGGACAGACACCATTTAAGGGTATATCGGTCGGAGTATTCCACCGAATTATATTTCCTTACGATAATAAGCCGTATACACCATATGAATATACCTACTACACACAGCAGTTTACATTCTATTGATCAAAATTTTAAAACCTTTGATGAGTCTCATTCGTATTAATAGTAAGAGGATCGAAAAAAGGCCCTCGAATCTAGTGCAAAGCCGCATAAACACTGAACTTGACAAAACTTAAGGGAGGGGGGTAGAATAATAAAGTTGGACATTATGACATCATTACAATCGTTCTATCATTACATTATGTCCTTCTTTTTTTCCCCACTAAAAAAGTGTACACGCGTTTTTCAAAAGTAAGTAGATACAAGAGATGGCTTTTGCTGAGAAAAATGATTGTGGAGGATTGGAAAGACAGGCTCATATTGGTGGCTTCGGTCCCCCGGCAATAGTAGTAAGAGAGTGTGCCTTGTCGAAGCGTATGGAAGAGCGGCTTCGAATTGCAGCACATGGGTAGGAAGTAATTTGGTAGTTTATAGTTGGAGTGACGAAATTGGCGTCCGTCCCGCTTTATACATAAATAAGTAACTAATATTTCTACCAGAAGAATATTTCTTATAAAACAAAAAAGGTGAGGTAAAGCTTATGAAGGAAATTATTATTTCCGCCAAAAACGGTGATTCCGAAGCATTCGGAAGTCTCTATGAATCATGCAGAAATGCCGGACTTTCTGTGGCAAAGCAGTACGTCAAAAATGATACGGATGCAGAGGATATGTATCAGGATGCCTTTCTGAAAGCGATGGAAAATATTGACAGGTTTGATGAAAACAGAGAATTCGGGCCCTGGCTTAACACCATAATCGCAAACACCTGTAAGGATTTTCTGGGCAAAAAGCGCCCGATGAACTTCACCGATATGTCGGATGAAGAAACAGAATTTGTGGATACGATAGAAAGCTCCGATGTAAGCTCGCTTCCGGAAAGCGTGTATGTGCGTAAGGAAATGCTGCAGATCGTCGATGGGATAGTTGGAACGCTGCCGAATGAGCAGAAGGAAGCTACAGTTTTATTCTATTTCAAGGACTTTTCCGTTAAACAGGTAGCGGAATATCAGAAAGTATCCGAGGATACCGTTAAAAGCAGGCTGAATTATTCCAGAAAAAAGGTCGAGCAAGCGACGAAAGATTATGAGAAGAAACACGGCATCAAGATATGCATCGCTTCCGTTATTCCCGCAATCCTCGTGCTTTACTTCAAAAACAGTGCGTACGCTGCGCAGCTTGAAGCAGCACTCAGTATGCTATCGGCTTCAGGCGCGTTACCTGAGGCGGGAATTGGGGCAAAGGCAGGAATGGGAGCCGCAAAAGCAGGAGCCGTAGCCGGTAAGGTCGCTGCTTGGAAGATTGCCGCAATAGTAGTTGCAAGCGCAGTTGCCGTTACAGGTGCCGGATTTGCCATACATCATTTCGTTACATCAGGTGACCGTGAGGAAACAGTGATTGAGGACAGCGAAAACACATCGGAGATCGGAATCCAGACTGAAAACGAGATCCCGGAAGGATCCGAAGCTGTGGAAGATACCGAGATTCAGGAAGAACCTGCTTTAGAGGAGGTATCCCCTGTAAAGGAAGCTATTAAGAATGCACAGGTCGGCGACATCATAGAAATCGGAAGCTTTGAGCAGGACGGCGACGAAACCAACGGCGCGGAGCCGATTGAATGGCAGGTAATTGCCGACGAAGACGGTAAAAAGCTTCTTTTATCCAAGTATATCCTGATGCCTCTTGGAAATATGATGTACGACAAATTTCCCGGAGACGGCGTAAATTATACGTGGAAAGAGTGCGGCATCAGAACCTACTTAAACGGCGAGTTTTACGAATCGGCATTCACGGATGAGGAGAGAGAACTTATAGCCGAGACGGAAATCCGTACTACCTGGACGGATACGGAGTCACTCGGGGCTGAATTAGTCGATGTGGAAACCATCAGCCACGAAAGTTTTGGATCTGTGTGGACTGAGGAGGTCGGCAAACTGGTTACTACCGACAGGATCTTTATCCCGGATTTTTATGAAGATTTTGTAAGATATATGAGTGCTGAAGAGGGCATGTATGGAATGTTCGGAACGGATCTTCTCGCCAAGGCTACACCCGCAAGCGGTGTGCCAAACGATCCTTATGAACAGGGGTCTTTCGATGAAGCAAAAGAGTTATGTTCCGAAGATTTAAAGCTTGATGAAAGCCTTATCGGGGAAGAATTCGGAAACTATATAATGAGAACCGGTGGATCGATGGTTTTGAACGGTTGGTCCGAAGACGGTACATACTCCAGTGATTACTTCACCTCGATAACCACCACCTATTATCATGTCCTGTATGGTTACGCCGCTGCATCATATTCACCATGGGGACTTGCCGAACTGAACGATAGGAACGATGTAGGTATCCGCCCGGAGATGTGGGTCTACGCAGAATAAACCCAAGTTACCTTATGATCTCAGCATCATACTATATACGGAGGAAATGTTGAAATGTATTGTTACAAATGTGGTGTACAGAATTCTGATGATGCAAAGTTTTGCTGCAGTTGCGGAACCTCTCTCGCGGCAACGGCTCCCAAAGCCGAAGTTAATCCCGGTTATAATTTTTCAGTCGATTACACCGCTATCAATCCCCAGGTTATAATGTCCATTTATTTCGAGGATTGGTTGGAGAAGTTTTTCCTGGAAAACTGCGAGCAGAAGGTTTTCAATCTTAATCCCGGATTGCATGCCGCAATTATTCAGATTGGTAACAGAGCATACAAGAGGATCATCACAATTATTCCGGACAAAGTGGTTAGGGTTCATTGTTCATGGGACGGCAGAGCTCATATAAGCATCGAGCAGCCCAAAATCTAAACTTTTATTTCAGCGGAGCCATTTTAAAAGCGTTTTATAGTTTTACTAATAGGAGGATAATACAATGGAATGTAGTGTTTGCGGAGCTAAGATACATGAAGGAGACAAATTCTGCACGTCTTGCGGTTCACCTGTGGATCAAATGAATCCTGCTTCTGAGAGCAATGCTCAGGTAAACGCAGGGGGGGCGTCAGATGTACCGTACAGTCAGCCTGCCATACAGTATGTCCGGACGGACGCACCGTATAATCAACCTGATGTGAAGGTTAGTCAGGAAACAAACGATCAGCTCAATATGAAACATATAATGCATGATCACGATAACCCGATAAACATCGAAATAAACTCATTGGCAAGCACCACCCTTACGATGGGAATACTTTCTCTCGTGTTTCTTTTTTTATACTTTCCCCCTGTGATATTCGGAATCATAGGAATCATAAACGGTACTCGTTACACATCCAAGGGGTATCCTTATCGTCCTAAAGTTAAGGCGGGTAAGGTGATGAGCATCATTGGATTAATATTAGGCAGCATATTGTCATTTATTTTTCTGATAGGTTTTGGCGGTTCTTTATTTAAATGAAATGTGTAAGACGGCTATACTACAAAGTCCGAAAAACCTTTAAAAAATTTTTTTGAGTATTAAAACCTTTTGCATTTCTCGTTCGTATTAATAGTATCAGAACAAAAAAATACTTTAAAAAAGATAAAAAGGAGAAACAAGATGGAAAACAACAACACTTATTCTAAT
This sequence comes from uncultured Lachnospiraceae bacterium, assembly GCA_902790935.1. Lineage (GTDB taxonomy): Bacteria > Bacillota > Clostridia > Lachnospirales > Lachnospiraceae > AC2028. The sequence goes on from CADATP010000042.1 coordinate 31,256, forward strand.
CAGGCACAGGAGGTTCAGCCGGATCAGCAGCAGGTGTACACCCAGCCGGTTTATCAGCAGCCACAGCAGCCTGTTCAGCAGCAGCCAGCGTACAGCTACAATCCACAGGCTTCCGGTGGGATAAGCTCTCCCGGCAAGGAGATAGCGGGCCTTGTACTGGGAATCACATCACTTACAGCAGGTGTTATGGCAGCCATATTCGGACTTATTCCTCAGGACATTTAGGTATTGGACTTGGTATTGCAGCTATTATTCTTCACAAAAAAGTTCATGAGCAGGCTACCATTATCACTAGCAAGATCGAGACCGGCAAAAAACTTGGCACCGCGGGAATAATAACCGCCGGAGCGGGAATGCTGCTCAGTCTTATCATATTACTGAGCTTGGCAGGGTGTGCCGCGTGTCTCTCGGCTGGCAGCTACGGAGCAATGAATCCATCACTTTTTGACAGTATAAATTATTAGCAAGCGCGACCCTCCAAATTTGGAGGGTCGTTTTAAATAGGCACTCTTGAAGATATAAAATCTTTGACATTCGGCACGTTTCGTGGCAAAATTATATAGATATTGTGATGAAAATGGGTGGTTTATATCCCAAAATGGGATTTTGCCCTTTTTAAAGACTTAGTTCAGTACCGGAGGAAACAAGATGTACAAGCAAGTGTCAACCGACCTTAATTTCGTCGACAGAGAAAAAGAAGTCGAGAAATTCTGGAAAGAGAATGATATCTTCAAAAAAAGTTACGACATCCGCGAAGGATGCCCTACATATACCTTCTACGACGGACCGCCGACTGCAAACGGCAAGCCCCATATCGGTCACGTAGAAACTCGTACCATAAAGGATATGATCCCCAGATACCGTACAATGAAGGGATATCAGGTTCCCCGTAAGGCAGGCTGGGATACTCACGGACTTCCCGTAGAGCTTGAAGTTGAAAAGCTCTTAGGACTTGACGGAAAAGAGCAGATTGAAGAGTACGGCCTCGATCCTTTTATCTCCAAATGTAAGGAATCTGTTTGGAAGTATAAGGGAATGTGGGAGGATTTCTCCGGAACAGTCGGATTCTGGGCTGATATGGACAACCCTTACGTTACCTACGATGACAACTTTATCGAGTCCGAGTGGTGGGCTCTTAAGACTATCTGGGACAAGGGACTTCTCTACAAGGGATTCAAGATCGTTCCTTACTGCCCTCGTTGCGGCACCCCTCTTTCATCCCACGAGGTTGCACAGGGCTACAAGACCTTAAAGGAGCGTACCGCTATCGTCCGCTTCAAGATTAAGGGCGAGGATGCATACTTCCTTGCATGGACCACTACACCCTGGACCCTTGCTTCAAATATCGCGCTTTGCGTTAACCCGGAGGAGACCTACGCTAAGGTAAAGGCTGCCGACGGTTATACATATATTTTGGCACAGGCCCTTCTTGACAATGTTCTCGGTAACATCGAGAGAGAAGAAGGAACTCCCGCTTACGAGGTACTTGAAACCTGCAAGGGTAAAGACCTTGAGTACAAGGAGTATGAGCCCTTGTATCAGTGCGCCGCAGATTCTGTAGAAAAGCAGAAAAAGAAGGCTTTCTTCGTTTACTGTGACGATTATGTAACTATGCAGGACGGTACCGGTATCGTACACATTGCTCCCGCTTTCGGTGAAGATGACGCGAGAGTTGGACGTAAGTATGACGCTCCTTTTGTACAGATGGTTGACGAGCACGGCGTAATGAAGCCTGAGACTCCCTTCGCCGGAATGCGCTGCAAGCCTACTCAGAAAGAAATAGACGCAGGCGCGATCAGCTGCGATCCCGAAGTATTAAAGGAACTTTCGTCAAGAAAGCTTCTTTTCAATGCGCCTAAGGTAGAGCATGATTATCCTCACTGCTGGAGATGCTCCACACCCCTTCTTTACTATGCAAGAGAGTCCTGGTTCATCAAGATGACCGCAGTTAAGGACGACCTTGTTGCAAACAATAAGACTGTAAACTGGATCCCCCCTTCAATCGGTGAGGGACGTTTCGGAAACTGGCTTGAGAACATCCAGGACTGGGGCGTCTCAAGAAACCGTTACTGGGGTACTCCTCTTAATATCTGGGAATGTGAAGAATGCGGACATCAGGAAGCAATCGGCTCAAGAGCACAGCTCGAAGAGATGTCAAAGAATCCCGCTGCAAAGACGGTTGAGCTTCACAGACCTTATATCGACGAGATAACCTGCGTATGCCCTAAGTGCGGAAAGACAATGAAGCGTGTGCCCGAGGTTATCGACTGCTGGTTCGATTCAGGAGCTATGCCTTTTGCACAGCACCACTATCCTTTTGAAAACAAGGACAAGTTTGAAAAGCAGTTCCCCGCAGCTTTCATCTCCGAGGCTGTAGACCAGACAAGAGGATGGTTCTATTCCCTTATGGCAGAGAGTACTCTTCTCTTTAACAAGGCTCCGTACGAGAATGTTATCGTTCTTGGTCTCGTACTCGATGAGAACGGAGAGAAGATGAGTAAGTCAAAGGGCAACGCCGTCGATCCTTTCGACGCCCTTCAGACATACGGCGCAGACGCTATCAGATGGTACTTCTACACAAGCGCGGCACCCTGGCTTCCCAAGAGATTCTCCGGCGAGACCGTAAGAGAAGGACAGCGCAAGTTCATGGGTACGCTCTGGAACACATATGCGTTCTTCGTGCTTTACGCTAATATTGATAATTTCGATGCTACCAAGTACAGCCTCGATTACGATAAGCTCGGTGTTATGGATAAGTGGGTTCTCTCAAGACTCAACTCAACCATCGAAGCGGTTGACAATTACCTTGATACCTACAAGATCCCCGAGGCCGGCGCGGTACTTGAGAAGTTTGTTGACGATCTTTCAAACTGGTACGTAAGAAGAAGCCGTGAGAGATTCTGGGCAAAGGGCATGGAGCAGGACAAGATCAATGCTTATATGACTCTTTACACCGCTCTTGTAGCTATCTCAAAGGCTGCAGCACCTATGATTCCTTTCATGACCGAGGATATCTACCAGAACCTTGTCAGAAGCATCGATAAAAACGCACCCGAATCAATCCATCTTTGCGATTATCCGGTTGTTAATAAAGAGCAGATTAATCCCGAGCTCGAGAAGTCAATGGAAGAAGTCCTTGACGCCGTTGTTATGGGAAGAGCTGCGAGAAATGCCGCTGCTATCAAGAACCGTCAGCCCATCAGCTGCATGTATATCAAGAGTGTGGACGGAGAGGCAAAGCCCCTTGAGAATTACTACACCGATATCATCCGCGATGAGCTTAACGTTAAAACCGTTGTTTACGCCGAGGATGTAAGAGACTTTACTACTTATACATTCAAGCCTCAGCTTCGCACCGTAGGACCTAAGTACGGAAAGCAGCTTGGCGGAATCAAGAATACGCTTGCTTCACTTGACGGAAATGCCGCTATGGACGAGCTTAACGCAAAGGGACAGATTTCATTTGATGTTGACGGCGTAACTGTAGAGCTTACAAAGGATGACCTTCTCATCGAGATGACTCAAAAGGAAGGATATGTATCTCAGGAAGATAACAAGCTTATCGTTGTTCTTGATACAAACCTTACTCCAGAGCTTATCGAGGAAGGCTATGCTGCCGAGCTCGTATCCAAGATCCAGACAATGCGTAAGGAATCCGACTTTAATGTTACCGACCATATCAAGGTATCTTTAAACGGAAACGACAAGTTGTCTGCCATCGCCGAAAGAAGTAAAGAATCCATATCCGGTAAAGTCCTTGCTGATGTACTTACCTCCGGACAGACCTACAAGGTTAACAAGGACTGGGATATCAATGGTGAAAAAGTAACTATCTCTATTGAAGTAGTTTAATAAAAACAAGGAGGACTCATCGTGAAAAGCACAACAACAACCAAGAAGGTTAAATTCGATAAGGAACTATTTAAGAGAAGTGTTCTCTATAACGTAACAACCCTTTATCGTAAGACACTGGAGGAGGCTACTCCCCAGCAGATTTTTCAGGCAGTTTCGTACGCTATCAAGGATCAGATAATCATGAGCTGGATGGAAACACAGAAAGCCTATGAAAAAGAAGATCCCAAAATGGTTTATTACATGTCCATGGAATTTCTTATGGGCCGCGCGATGGGTAATAACCTCATCAATATGCAGGCATACAAATCTGTCAAGGAAGCATGCAAGGAACTGGGGCTGGATCTTAATGTGATCGAGGACCAGGAGCCCGATGCCGCCTTGGGAAACGGTGGTCTCGGACGTCTCGCTGCCTGCTTCCTTGATTCCCTTGCTACTTTAGGATATCCCGCTTACGGATGCGGAATCAGATATCGCTATGGTATGTTCAAGCAAAAGATTGAAGACGGTTATCAGGTAGAGGTGCCGGATAACTGGCTCGCAGACGGCAATCCCTTTGAGCTTCGCCGTCCCGAGTATGCAAAAGAGATTAAATTCGGCGGTTATGTAACCGTAAAAACCGACCAAAACGGAAGAAGCGTATTTACTCAGGAAGGCTATCAGTCCGTAAGGGCTATACCTTTCGATCTTCCTATTGTCGGATACGGCAACGGAATAGTTAACACTCTCAGGATCTGGGACGCAGAGCCTATTGAGTGCTTCCAGCTGGACGCTTTCGATCAGGGTGATTACCAGAGAAGCGTTGAGCAGGCAAACCTTGCGAGAAATATCGTTGAGGTTCTTTATCCCAACGATAACCACTACGCAGGTAAGGAACTGCGTTTAAAGCAGCAGTATTTCTTTATCTCGGCATCCGTCCAGGAAGCTGTTGATAAGTATATGAGAAAGCATGACGATATCAGAAAGTTCTACGAGAAGGTTACCTTCCAGCTAAACGATACTCACCCTACCGTTGCTGTAGCAGAGCTGATGCGTGTGCTTATGGACGATTATTATCTTACTTGGGATGAGGCATGGGACGTTACCACAAAGACCTGTGCTTACACCAACCACACCATTATGAGCGAGGCTCTTGAGAAATGGCCTATTGAGCTGTTCTCAAGACTTCTTCCCAGAGTTTACCAGATCGTTGAGGAGATCAACCGCCGCTTTATCGAGGATATCAAGAATAAATACGGCAATACTCCGGGAATCGATGTTAATGAGAAGATCCGTAAGATGGCTATCGTATACGACGGACAGGTTAAGATGGCTCATCTTGCTATTGTTGCCGGATACTCCGTAAACGGTGTTGCAAGGCTTCATACGGAAATCCTCAAGAAGCAGGAGCTTCGTGATTTCTACGAGATGTTCCCCGAAAAGTTCAACAATAAAACAAACGGTATTACCCAGAGAAGATTCCTGCTCCACGGAAACCAGCTTCTTGCGGATTGGGTTACCGATCATGTCGGAAACGAATGGATCACAGACCTTCCCAAGATTTCAAAGCTCAAGGTTTATGCGGATGACGAGAAGGCTCAGCAGGAGTTTATGAATATCAAGTACCAGAACAAGGTACGCCTTGCAAAGTATATTCTTGAGCATAACGGAATCGAAGTAGACCCCAGGTCCATTTTTGACGTACAGGTTAAGAGGCTTCACGAATACAAGAGACAGCTCCTTAACATTTTGCACGTTATGTACCTTTACAACCAGTTAAAGGAGCGCCCCGATATGGAGTTCTTCCCCAGAACCTTTATCTTCGGCGCAAAGGCGGCAGCAGGATATCGCAATGCAAAGCTTACCATCAAGCTTATCAATTCCGTTGCCGATGTGATCAATAATGATGAGTCCATCGGCGGAAAGCTTAAGGTTGTATTTATCGAAAACTACAATGTTTCAAATGCTGAGATCATCTTTGCGGCAGCAGATGTTTCCGAACAGATTTCCACAGCTTCCAAGGAGGCTTCCGGAACCGGTAACATGAAGTTTATGTTAAACGGTGCCCTTACCCTCGGAACTATGGACGGAGCAAACGTTGAGATCGTTGAAGAAGTTGGAGAGGAGAATGCCTTTATCTTCGGCCTTTCATCCGATGAGGTCATTCACTTCGAGAATTACGGCGGATACGATCCGATGGAGATCTTTAACAACGATCCCGACATCAGAAAAGTTCTTATGCAGCTGATAAACGGAACCTATAATCCTGATACCGAGCTGTTCAGGCCTTTGTACAACAGCCTTTTAAATACACAGTCCACCGCAAAGGCTGATACTTACTTTATCCTTAAGGACTTCAAGTCATACGCAGAGGCGCAAAGGAAAGTCGAGCAGGCATACAGGGATGAAGCCGGATGGGCAAGGAGCGCAATACTTAATGTTGCCTGCTCCGGAAAGTTCACATCCGACAGAACTATTCAGGAGTATGTTGATGAGATATGGCACCTTGACAAGGTGGTTCTCAAGGACAGCAAAACAGCGACAAAATAAAAACACGGAGAAGTAAAGATGAAAATGATCGAATTGTACGATGGAGGAGCTTATCTTGTAAATGGGACTGAGCTTGTGGCAGATAATACCGAAGCGCAGGCAGCCATTAAGGCAAAGACAGGCAAGGAAGTAACCAAAGAGGCCGCTAAGAAGGAAACTATCGCATACGGAATCCTCCAGCAGCACAACACTTCAGGATCACCCGAAAAGTTAAAGATCCGTTTTGACAAGCTGACAAGCCACGATATCACCTTTGTTGGTATCATTCAGACAGCAAGAGCATCAGGACTGACAAAGTTCCCCATGCCCTACGTTCTTACCAACTGCCACAACTCTCTTTGCGCAGTAGGCGGAACTATCAACGAGGATGACCATGTATTCGGTCTTTCCGCTGCAAAGAAGTACGGCGGAATCTACGTTCCTCCTCATCAGGCTGTTATCCATCAGTTCGCAAGAGAAATGCTTGCGGGCGGAGGAAAGATGATCCTCGGATCGGATTCCCATACCCGTTACGGCGCCCTCGGAACTATGGCGGTAGGAGAAGGCGGACCCGAGCTTGTTAAGCAGCTTCTCAATCAGACATACGATATTAATATGCCCGGAGTTGTAGGTATCTACTTAAAAGGAGAGCCTGTAAAGGGAGTAGGACCTCAGGACGTAGCTCTTGCTATCATCGGAGCTGTCTTCAAGAACGGCTATGTCAAGAATAAGGTAATGGAGTTTGTAGGACCCGGAGTAAGCGCTCTTTCTGCAGACTTCCGTATCGGCGTAGACGTAATGACTACCGAGACAACCTGTCTTTCATCTATCTGGAAGACCGATGATAAGATCAAGGAGTTTTACGAGATACATGAAAGAGCCGGTGAGTACAAGGAGCTTAATCCCGGAGAGGTTGCTTACTACGATGGTATGGTGGTGGTAGATCTTTCGGCCGTACGTCCTATGATCGCAATGCCTTTCCACCCCAGCAACACCTACACCATTGAGGAGCTTAATGCTAATCTTCTCGATATCCTTGATGAGACTGAAAAGAGAGCTCTTGTATCTTTAGACGGAGCAGTAGAGTACGATTTAAAGAGCAAGGTAAAGAACGGAAAGTTTATTGTTGACCAGGGTATCATCGCAGGCTGCGCAGGAGGCGGTTTCGAAAACATCTGTGCCGCTGCCGATATCTTAAAGGGAAGATATATCGGTTCCGATGCCTTTACTCTAAGCGTATATCCCGCTTCCATGCCTATTTACATGGAACTTATCAAGAACGGATGCGCTGCAACTATCCTTGAGACAGGAAGTGTGCTCAAGACTGCATTTTGCGGACCTTGCTTCGGCGCAGGAGATACACCCGCAAACAATGCATTCTCCATCAGACATTCTACAAGAAACTTCCCCAACAGAGAGGGATCCAAGCTTCAAAACGGCCAGATTTCATCCGTTGCTCTTATGGACGCCCGCTCCATCGCTGCTACTGCGGCTAACGGAGGAGTTCTTACTCCCGCTACGGAGTTTGACGGCGAATTTACAAATTACAAGTATCATTATGATGCAAATATCTATAAGAATCGTGTATTTGATTCCAAGGGCAAGGCAGACCCGGATGCAGAGCTCGTTCTCGGTCCCAATATCAAGGACTGGCCTAAGATGAGCGCTCTTCCCGAGAACCTTATACTTCGTGTGGTTTCTGAGATCCATGATCCCGTCACCACAACCGACGAGCTTATCCCTTCGGGAGAGACATCAAGCTATCGTTCAAATCCTCTCGGACTTGCTGAGTTTGCCCTCTCAAGAAAGGATCCCTTATATGTCGGACGTGCCAAGGAGATCAAGGCTATCGAGGATGCGAGAGTGGAAAATCCGGAGCATCTTTGCAAGAAGGCTGACTGGGTTCATGACGTAATGCATTCCATAAAGGACAACGGATTTGCTGAGGCTTCACCTAAAAATACAGGATTCGGATCGACGATATTTGCCGTTAAGCCCGGAGACGGATCGGCCCGTGAGCAGGCAGCTTCCTGCCAGAAGGTACTCGGCGGATGGGCTAATATCGCCAATGAATATGCGACCAAGAGATATCGCTCCAACCTTATCAACTGGGGAATGCTTCCTTTCCTTATTCCCGAGGGAGAGCTTCCCTTTAAGAACCTTGACTTCCTCTTCATACCCGATATCAAGAAGGCTGTTGAGGAAAAGTGGGATGTTATCAAGGCTTACAGAGTTGATACCGAAGGCCATAAGCTTTCAAGCGCTTTTGAGATGAAGCTGGGAGAGCTTACCGATGAGGAAAGAGAGATCATCCTTAAGGGATGCCTTATTAACTACAACCGCGTAGACTGATTTATGGCCATAGTTCAAAGGCAGACCTTTATGACAAAGAAAGACTGACAAGACGAAAGAAGTACTACAGAATGAAGTTTAACGAAGAAACATCTAATCCGATGCTTATCGGGGCTCTTCAGCTTTTAAGGGCTGAAGATACCCCGGAGCACAGAAAACTTTTTACCGCGGAACTTGTTAAAGCGGTTTTGGTATCTCCCGTATTTATCGATCCCGCTCCTTTTGTGGACGAAAAGGGAGTTACTATTGTGGAAAAAGGAGCAAAGGTTCAATTCCCTTTCATAACGGCGAATGACGGCAAAAGATTTTTTGTGGCTTTCACCGATATAAAGACTATGAACGCTTCCTCCGATGCCAAAGGAAATACAACACCGGAGATCTTCAGGGATAACCACGCGAACATCAAGCTCGAAGAGTTTGGAGCAATGTTTGCATCTCCTACGCCGGATGGCGCAGAGCATCCTATTTCAGGGGTTGCAATCAATCCTTTTAATGAAAATATCGTAATCAACAAGGATATGGCTATCAGCATTTTCAAAGAGAAAATGGATTTCGTAAAGAGCAATATCGACAAGATGAAGGGCTGAAAAACAAAATAACCGATGGATAACCTTAAGGTTTCCACAAGGCGGGCCGATATATGGATTGTAACCGTATTTTACAAACTATATTTCAGGGAGAGAAATGGATGGGCGTAAGTACTTATGAGAATTGCTATGTCAGCAATAGGAATGGAATCCGCCCGCAGTCAAATGACTGCTAAATTTTCCTGTCTGCGCTATGAAGAAAAGGAATTGGATAGCGCATCATCACAGAGCCTTTTTGGCCGGCAGCTTTTTGGAAACGAAACTTCAAAGGAAGAGCTTTCTGAAAAGGAGGAGCTTTCCGAAAAGAAAGAACCGGATAAAAAATCCGGAACGGGTAACATGATGACTATGTCTGAGATATTTAACCTCAGACAAAAGGTAGAGTCTACAAGAAAGACCTACGCAGTCCGCAAAGAAGAGGACATAGACGCCGAGACTATCCGGAATAAGTCTGTACTCTGGATCCTGGAGCTTTTGTTCGGAAGGCGATACGGAGATTACGGTAAGTCTTTGTATTCCGGTGAATCTTCCGAAACGCAGACTTCTTTGGAAGCGGAAACGGTAATTCCAGCAGAGACTTCACCTGCACCTGTAAAGGTTTACGAGTATACGGCACTCGACTGCTATACCGAGGAGGAGAATACATCGTTTTCCGCAAAAGGGACGGTGGCATGCGGAGACGGACGGGAGATAAGCTTTAATATCAGCGTTTCCATGAGCCGGAGATTTGTCGCCGAGACCGGAATATCTCTCGGTACCGGATTTGTCAGAACCTGCGATCCTCTTGTTATTAATCTTGACGGTAATCCCGCAGGTGTATCGGATCAGACCTTTAAGTTTGACATTGAGGGTGACGGGGAGATTGATACTATCGGAAGGCTCAGAAGCGGCAGCGGATATCTTGCTCTCGATAAAAACGAGGATGGAGTAATTAACGACGGAAAAGAGCTTTTCGGGACATCGAGCGGTGACGGCTTTAAGGATCTTGCCGCTTACGATGATGATGGCAACGGTTGGATAGACGAGGACGATGAGATCTGGCAGAAGCTAGGGATCTGGGTTATGGACGAAAAGGGAGAGTCAAAGCTTTATTCCCTTGCAGAATCCGGAGTAGGTGCCCTTTATCTTAAAAATGTTGAAACACAGTTTTCCGATACTGACGATAGGAACAACGTTAAAAGCTTTATCAGAAGCAGCGGTATATTCCTGTATGAAAACGGAATGACCGGAACGCTTCAGCATCTTGATCTTGTAAAGTTTAAGCAGGATGCATAGAAAGATTTGGATTTTTTGTTAATTATGATATAATCATCTCTGTGTGGACAGATTTCCATACAGGGATGATTTTTTATGTTTGAAAGAGTTTTTAAAAAAATATATAAAAGTAAATCTAAACTTAATATAAGAGCGAAGCTTTTTTGCATTGTGGCTGCAGCGGTGCTTTTATTACCGGGCTGCGGATCTATTGAGACGAGCGAAAATCTGATCCAGGGACAGTGGCAGCACGTGACTCCGGAAAGCTTCTCTATGGAAAATGAGGCTGTTCTTGACTACGAGATTCCGAAGATGAATCCGGGAATCTTAGTCGACAGAAACGGCTACAGCAGCAACGAGATCGTTACGGCTTTTATATATTCAGGTAAGCTTCCCGAGGAGTATATACTTTTGGACACTGAAGGAAACGAAGTACTAAGGTGCAGAGCGGGAGAGGCTATCCTTAAAAAGGATGAAGGTAAGTTCTTTGCAAGGCTTTGCATACCCGAAAGCGTTGCGGACGGAGAGTACAGTATCAGCGGAGGCGAGATCGGAAACTCATTTTCTTTTCGCGTAAGCGATACTTTTTATCGAGATAAGTATTGGAAGCTTATAGAGGATGAATGCGAAAAGATAAAGCTTGGGGATGCGGATGTCTGGGAAGTATTCTCTGTGCTCTACTCCTACGAGAGATATAAAGAAGTTCTTTTTGCCGAGAAGGATGATGCGCCCGATGTGCTTGATGCTGTGGGCGAGTGGATATCTCTAAGCGATATAGACAGTTTTTCCGCCGAAGAAAAATACGTTTATATAGCGCTGCTTTCAAGGTTCGGATACAATTACAAGTCGGTTCAGGAGAAGCTTGCAACGGAGTGTATTCAGAAAGCTTCGGCCGTTTATAAGGAAGCACAGTCTACCCGGATGGGGGAGAGTGATGAAGAAAGAAACGCCAGGTTCCTTGCTATCGAGGAATTGTACAGGACAAGCGGATCTTCCTCATACGCCAAGGAAATCCTTAATATGGGAGAGTATCTGACAGGAGATGACGATCTTTACGATTCCGGATATATTTTATACGGCGCTATGGGATATATGACCACACGAAGCTACGTGGACCGGAACCTCTGCGACAAGCTTATGGAGAATCTTCTTTTCAGGTGCAGAGATTTAAATGACAATAAAAAGCTCATCTCAATATCAAACGATCCCGGCGAGGACGGAGAGCAGATGCTTAAGTACGCGCAGCAGTTTGCGGCAATGAACTATATCCTTGACGGATATGAGTACAATGAACAGATACTCAATATTGTGCACTATCTCTCCGGAAGAAACACCGGGGCGGTGTGCTATGAGTTTGAAAAAAAGAATCCAGCCGATGCAGTGGCGATATACGCCTGGCTTGCATGGCTTGAGAACAACGGAAAGCTGGACCCTTCGGCTCCCGTTATATGGAATTATTCCTGGTAGAAAGATTATTATAAAGGTTTGAAAGAAGGAAGATTATGAAGATTGTAGTTTTATGTGGCGGAATAAGCACAGAGAGAGATGTATCTCTTATTTCCGGAAGTATGGTTTATAAGGCTCTTAAGAAAAAGGGACATGACGTTATTATGCTTGATGTATATCTTGGAATCGAGGGAGATGTAACAGGCATTTTTGAGAAGGATAAGGATTGGGCAGCTCAGGTATCCGGAATCAGTGAGATCAATCCGGATATTTCAAAGATAAAGGCAATGCGCCCCGACGGAGACAGGAATTTCTTTGGACCGAATGTAATAAAACTCTGCCAGGAGGCAGATGTTGTATTTATGGCGCTCCACGGAGTAGGCGGCGAGGACGGAAAGGTCCAGTCGACCTTTGAACTTATGGGTATCAAGTACACCGGAACCGATTTTACCAGCGCGGCAATGGCAATGGATAAAGCCATCACCAAGGATCTCTTTAAGGCCTGGGGGGTTAATACTCCCAAAGGAATCGTTATCTACAAAAAAGACAATGTTCCGGCATGCGTCTGCGTTTCCGGCGATGTTTACGAAAAGTACGTTGCAGAGAACGGATCCGAAGCCGATATCGTTTATCCCTGCATCGTTAAGGCAACCAATGGCGGTTCTTCCGTAGGAGTTTCCATTGCAAATAACAGATCGGAATTTGACAAAGCCTGTGATGAAGCGTTTAAGTATGATACCAAGGCAATTGTAGAGCAGTATATTAAGGGACGTGAGTTTGCTGTAGGCGTTATCGAGGGAAAAGCGCTTCCTGTTATCGAGATCGCACCGAAGCAGGGATTTTATGATTATAAAAACAAGTATCAGGCCGGAAGCACTGTTGAGACCTGCCCCGCTGACCTTACCGCTGAGCAGACCGATAAAGTACAGAGAATGGCAGAGAGAGCTTTTGCAGCTTTAAGATACAAGAGCTATGCTCGCATGGATTTCATGCTCAGCGAAAGCGGAGAGTTCTATTGCCTTGAATGCAATACTCTTCCCGGAATGACTCCTACTTCACTCCTTCCTCAGGAGGCTGCCGCAGTAGGAATAAGCTATGAGGACCTCTGTGAGAAGCTCATTAAATTGGCACTGTAAGTAAAAGGTCGCGGTAGGAAAACACGACGATAACCAAAGGATATAATTGCAGGATATGAAACTTACTGTTAATGACATAGTAAAAGCAATTGGGGGAGAGGCACATATAGCTGATAAAACCGATGGAAACGCAGATCTTACAAGCGTAGTCCTTGATTCAAGACTGGTTACCGAAGGCGGAGTATTTATTGCCCAGAAAGGCGAAAGAGTAGACGGACACTCCTTTATCGGACAAGTTTTTGAAAAAGGCGTCAGTCTTGTAATATGCGAGATGGATCCTGAGCAGGTTAAAGTAGTTTTCGGCACAGATCCTGCAAGCTGGGGCAGCTATATTGTTGTAAAGGATTCCCTTCTTGCTTTGAAACAGATCGCAACCTGCTACAGAAGTAAGCTTTTAATACCCTTCGTCGGAATTACCGGAAGCGTCGGAAAGACAAGTACAAAGGAATTTATTGCCGGAGTGTTGTCTGAAAAATACAATACTCTTAAGACTGAAGGAAATTACAACAACGAGATAGGTGTTCCTCTTACTCTTTTAAAGATCAGAGAGGAGCATGAAGCGGCCGTTATTGAGATGGGCATCAGCGATTTCGGAGAGATGACGAGACTTACCGAGATGGTAAGACCGGATGTTGCCGTTATAACAAATATCGGTCAGTGCCACCTTGAGAATCTCAAGACAAGGGACGGAATCTTAAAGGCTAAGACAGAGATCTTTAAGGGACTTACAGAGAATGGGAGAGTTGTTCTCTTTGGCGGAGATGACAAGCTTATAACCGTTGGTGCGGTAAACGATAAGGAACCGGTCTATTTTGGAGAAAGCGGTTCACCTAAAAAACTCTCTTCCGAGATAGTGTCGGAGACTGATAAGGGACTTTTCGGCTCCGAGGCGGAGATCGTTTTAAACTATACAGGAAAGGGAATCGCCACCGGAAAAGATATTGAGATATCTGATGAAAAAATATCCGTTACGGTTCCGCTCCCGGGACATCATATGGTTATAAATGCCGCTGCGGCTGCTTCGGTAGCGATGCTTTTAGAGCTTACGCCGGCGCAGATAAAGAGCGGTATCGAGAATATGAAACCTATAGTCGGCAGAAACAATATAGTAACCGTCGGTGACATCACCCTGATAGATGACTGCTATAATGCCAACCCGGTTTCGATGAAATCTTCCCTTGATCTCCTTATGCTTGCTAAGGGGAAAAAGATAGCCATACTGGGGGATATGTTTGAACTGGGGAAGAACGAGAAAAATATGCACAGAGAGGTCGGAGAGTACGCCGCAAAACTGGGAGTCGACAGGATATACTGCGTGGGAGATCTGGGAGAGTATATTTCGGAAGGAGCCCGGGAGTGCTCCAGGAACGGAAGCGATAAGAACACGGAGTATATCGGATACTGGAAGACACGGGATGATGCCATAAGAGGAATAAAGGATGATCTTTTGCTCGGAGCCGGAGAAAGGAAGCTGATTCCGCCCGGATCCACCGTCCTTGTAAAGGCATCCCACGGTATGCACTTTGAGGAGATAGTGAAAGTCTTTAAAGAGATTTTTTAAAGTGATAATTGTGTAACAAAAAGAGCCCCTGTATCCATGGGATATAGGGGCTTTTAACTATCTTGCGTTTAAGAAATCGGCGTATTCAGTTTTGTTTTTAATATATGTTTTTTGGATAATGTCTCTGGTAATCTCGGAGACATTTTTCAATTCTTCCTTTGAAAGGTCTTTGGTATAGATAGGCTCACCGTATTCGATGACCATATTTTTGCCATGCATCCAGGGAAAGTGGTCTTCCCAGACTTTGCCGGCGCCGATAAGAGTTACGGGTACGATGGGACAGCCGGTTTTTGTAGCGATCTTGAAGGAGCCTGCGTGGAAGGGAAGAAGCTCATCGCTTTCGGCGTCACGGTTTCTCGTACCTTCGGGGAAGATACAGACGCTGACACCCTTCTTTATAAGCTCGATGGACTTAAGAAGCATATCCATACCGGAGCGGGGCTTCTTACGGTCGAGGAACTGACAGTTTAAAAGAAGCATCCAAATGTTAAGAAGAGGCGCGTAAAGGATTTCTTTTTTTGCTACGTAACCGGTGGGGTTTTTAACCAGCTGGTACGAGGTTATGGTATCAAAAAATCCTCTGTGGTTGCATATATATAAAACCGGTTCGTCAGGGATACGGTCGTGGCCGATGACTTTGGTCTTGACGCCGGCGAGGAACTGCACAGACCTGAATCCGATCTTGTTTACGATCCAAAGGGATGCTCTGTCGCCGGCGGGTTTGTTTATTTTTCCGATGATCCAGGTAACGAGCATCGCCGGAAGTGACAAAACAAGGAAAAGAATAAGAAAAATGCTTACTAGGATGAGACGTATCATGCTGTCTGCCTTTCGTGAGTTATATTTAGGCTTAAACCTTTACATAGTATAACATTTTTGATATAGAGGTACAAACTATATGAGGTAGAGCTTATGTTTACAAAAATGAGAAAATGTGATATATATTTAGTAAGTGCGTGTACTGCGCGCTTAATATTTGTAGCCTTTTTTAATAAAAGTGTTACTTACAGAGGTGTGTCATGGAGCAGTATGCTATAAAAGGCGGCACACCGCTTGTAGGCGAGGTAGAGATCGGAGGAGCTAAAAATGCGGCTCTCCCCATACTTGCTGCGGCGGTGATGACTGATGAGACTGTCCATATTGATAATATTCCTGATGTCAGAGATATCAACGTACTTTTGGATGCCATGAAATCCATCGGCGTTATGGTAAAGCGTGACAGCAGGCACAGTGTAACTATTAACGGTGCTAATATCAATAGTCTTGTAGTCGATGACGAAAATATTAGAAAAATAAGAGCATCCTATTATCTTATAGGAGCTCTTCTCGGAAAATACAAAAATGCTGAGGTTACTCTTCCCGGCGGATGCGATATCGGATGCAGAGGAATCGACCAGCATATTAAAGGATTTAAAGCTCTCGGAGCCGAGGTCAATCTTGATCACGGAATGATCCGTACCCATTGCGAGAAGCTTACGGGAAACCATATCTATATGGACCTTGTAAGTGTAGGCGCTACTATTAACGTTATGATGAGCGCTTCTATGGCTGAGGGTACTACTATAATCGAAAACTCCGCCAAGGAACCCCACGTAGTTGACGTGGCTAACTTCCTTAACAGTATGGGAGCTTCCATCAAGGGAGCCGGAACAGATGTCATCCGTATCAAGGGTGTCAGCAAGTTCCACGGAACAGACTATACCATCATCCCCGATCAGATAGAAGCCGGAACCTTTATGTTCGGAGCCGCTATCACCCACGGCGATGTTACTGTTAAAAACGTTATCCCGAAGCACTTAGAGTCCATCTCCGCAAAGCTTTTGGAGATCGGATGCGAGGTTATGGAGGAGGATGACTGTGTTCGTGTTGTGGCTTCCAAGAAGCTTAAGCATACCCACGTTAAGACCCTTCCTTATCCCGGATTCCCTACGGATATGCAGCCGCAGATAACGGTTGCCCTTGGCCTTGCCGAAGGAACAAGTATCGTTACCGAAAGCATCTTTGAAAACAGATTCAAGTATGTCGACGAGCTTACGAGGATGGGTGCCAATATTAAGGTTGAAAGCTCTACCGCTATTATTGACGGTACCAAGGGCTATACCGGAGCCGATATTTCCGCTCCCGACTTAAGAGCGGGCGCAGCCCTTGTGCTTGCGGCTCTTTCAGCCGAAGGCTTCAGTACTATAGACGAGATCAAGTATATCCAGAGAGGATATGAGGATTTCCACATAAAACTGAAAAAACTCGGCGCCGATATCGAACTCGTGGAGTCCGAAAAGGATATCAGCAAGTTCAAGATCAAAGTAGTTTAAATCATGCATTGACATAACACCGCATAGGTGGTAATTTATCATTACAAGTTAATAGTGTTCTCTTATTCAGAGCTGGTGGAGGTACATAGGACCTGTGAAGCCACGGCAACCCCGATACGGAAGGTGCCAACCTGAGCGAATTATTCGATCAATAAGAGGATTTGAAAACGTATAGAATCCGCTTCTTGTTTCGAAATAAAGTTTGAGACCAAGAAGCGGTTTTGTTTTACAGGAAATTTTTCCTATAATCGTTTTATTTACAAATCACTTATCCCGATGTTTAAAGAAACAGGGAGTACGGAGAACACATAAATAGCACCGGTGCCGATGGCACAGAAAGAAGGAAATATGGAGAAAAGATTATTTACATCCGAATCCGTTACTGAAGGACATCCCGACAAAGTCTGTGATGCTATTTCTGACGCGATTCTCGACGCTTGTATGAAACAGGATCCAATGAGCCGTGTTGCATGCGAGACCGCTGCCTGTACAGGATTTGTACTTGTAACAGGTGAGCTTACGACCAACGCATACGTTGATATCCAGAGCATCGTACGCGAGACTGTCAAGGAGATCGGATATACAAAGTCCGAGTATGGATTTGACGGAAATACCTGCGCTGTACTTGTCGCTCTTGATGAGCAGTCAGCAGATATCGCTATGGGAGTAGATAAGGCTCTCGAAGCTAAAGAGGGAAGTCTTAAGGATGATCTTGATACCGGAGCCGGAGACCAGGGTATGATGTTCGGTTACGCTACCAACGAAACTCCCGAGCTTATGCCTTACCCCATTTCACTTGCTCATAAGCTTGCGCTGCAGCTTACCAAGGTTCGTAAGGACGGAACCTTAAAGTATCTTCGCCCCGATGGAAAGACACAGGTATCTGTTGAGTATGATGAGGCAGGAAAGCCTGTAAGACTTGAGGCTGTCGTTTTATCAACCCAGCATGACGAGGATGTTACCCAGGAACAGATCCACGCTGATATCAGGAAATATGTATTCGATCCTATCCTCCCTAAGGAGATGGTTGATGATAACACAAAGTTCTTTATCAATCCTACCGGAAGATTCGTTATCGGAGGACCTCACGGTGACGCCGGACTTACCGGACGTAAGATCATCGTAGATACCTACGGCGGATACGCTCGTCACGGCGGCGGCGCTTTCTCCGGAAAGGACTGCACAAAGGTTGACAGATCCGCGGCTTATGCTGCAAGATATGTTGCGAAAAACATTGTGGCAGCAGGACTCGCTGACAAGTGCGAGATCCAGCTTTCCTACGCTATCGGTGTAGCTCAGCCCACATCTGTTATGGTAGATACCTTCGGAACCGGAAAGATTTCCGATCAGAAGCTTGTTGATGTTGTAAGAGAAAACTTCGATTTAAGACCCGCCGGAATCATCAAGATGCTCGATCTTAGAAGACCTATCTACAAAGCTACCGCTGCTTACGGACACTTTGGAAGAACAGACGTTGATCTTCCCTGGGAGAAGACCGATAAGGCTGAGATCCTTAAGAAGTATCTGTAAGAAATAAACAGGGTTTTAGGAATATAAAAAGACAAAAAGAATCCCTCTCTGCTGTGAATAACGGCGGGGAGGGATTTTTAACAGAAGAAATTAAACATCATTCCGGAGTAGGAACTTGTTGTGTAGGGACTGGCGAAGTTATGTCCTGGGTTTTTATAGGCGACAACCGTTCGCTGAACGTACTCCATGGGATCTAAGGCCACCTGATTGCTCTTTCTAAGGAGCGCGTTGGAGAAGTCTTTGATAGCCGCGAAGGTAGAAGACAAGTCGCCGGACTGCCTTGCGGATTCCTTGAGCTTATCTTCGTCAACCGATAAAGCGCCGTCTTCGTCTATTCCGATGCCGACGTTCGAGAGGATGTTTCCGTAGTAGGAACCGATGCCCTTTATCTCGCCGGTAAGCTGTTTACTTCTTGCAAGAGAGCTGGTGTATGTGCTGACAGCCTTAAGGAAGTTGTTGTAGCTACCGATCAGTTTCGATACATTGTCCGTGACGGTTTCGGTATCCGTTTTAAGACCGATCGTCGTAGGCTCGCCGTCTTTACTTACACCGCCAAGAGTAAGCTCGTAAGTTTTGCCGACGGTAAAGTGGTTTGAGCCTGTCTCACGCTCCTCGCCGTTTATAATAAATCTGGCGTTGGAAGGAGAGGTTTCTATATTATCAAGGCCGAAATAGTCGACCGCACCTTTTGCCTTACTTGTCCGGTCGTCGGAGATCTTGAAGATCACATCGCGGCCGTTTGGAATTCCGGTTGCCTCGGAGGAGATTGAAAGGGAGGAATCGG
>CADATP010000043.1 GCA_902790935.1 uncultured Lachnospiraceae bacterium
AATCCGCGCCAGAAGAAATGAAAATCATTAATCATTAATGTTGAAAATATTCTGACATTTTATCAATAATCACTTAACTAACCAAGATTAGTTGGGACTTTTTATCAATAACCCTTGATATTATCTGACTATTACGATATTATTACATCATAAAATTTGTCAAATATTTGACGAAAGATAAAAGACATTAATCTGATTTATAACAGGAGGAAACTATTATGGCATATGTAATTGGAGATGCTTGTGTTGCTTGTGGCGCATGTGAGGCTAACTGCCCCGTTGGTGCTATCAGCATGGGCGACGGAAAGTTCGAGATCGATCCCGATAAGTGCATCGATTGCGGAAGCTGCGCAGGCGGATGCCCCGTAGGAACTATCCAGCAGGGATAATCTAAAGAAGCCTAAAGTTTAAGGCTTCAAATAAAGCGTAAATACAAAACCCCGTGGTTTAGATTACCACGGGGTTTTATCATTTTACGCCAGCACGCCTTCCTCAAGGTGGTCGTACTGTTGCATAACAAGGCTGTAATAATAGCCCTTCTTATCCATAAGTTCTTTATGGGTACCCTTTTCAACTATCTTTCCATCACGTACCGCAAGTATAACATCCGAATCTGTGATGGTGGATAGTCTGTGGGCGATCACAAAACTTGTACGTCCCTCGGTAACAGTACCGATAGCGTTTTGAATTGTTCTCTCCGTAACAGTATCAACCGAGCTTGTAGCTTCATCCAGAACAAGGATCCTGGGGTCTGCAAGGATAGCTCTTGCGAAGGAGATAAGCTGTCTTTCTCCGGTGGAAAGCATTCCTCCGCCTTCGCCTACATCACTGTCAAGGCCTTTGTCCATCCTCTTAACAATTCCATCTGCCGAAACCAGTTTAAGTGCCTCCCAGATTTCCTCATCTGTAGCGTCTGTCTTACCGTAGCAAAGATTCTCTCTTATCGTTCCGGTAAAGAGGTGCGGTGTCTGCAAAACGTAGCCTATGTGGCTGTGGAGCCAAAGCTGTGAACGCTTTCTTGCATCCTGTCCATCTATAAGAACCCTGCCAAGTGTTGGCTCAAAGAACCTGCAGACAAGGTTAACAAGCGTAGATTTACCGGCACCTGTTTCTCCAACGATGGCAACGCTCGAGCCCTGGGGCACTTTAAGATTGAAATGCTCAAGGACCATCTCGTCTCCGTCGGGATACTTAAATGACACATCATCAAACTCGATATCTCCGTTTAGATCCTCCCAGTTTTCCTTCTTAGGATTAAATGTGTCTCCGTACTTTTCAATTACCTCAGCAGTATCAGCTACGTCGGACTGTGTGGTAAGAAGCTTGTTAACACGTTCGATATTAACCTGAACCTGCACGAGGGCTGCAAAGTCGGAAATAATAGTCTGTATAGGGTCCATGATTCCGAGAGCATAGCTCATAAATACAGAAAGAGTACCTACAAGCATTATCCCTTCGGAAGTCATATATCCTCCTCGCCAAAGGACGAGAGAAAGGATCACAGATCCGATAAGTGACACTAACGATGCAAAGAGCGCAGAGTGGTGCGCAGTTTTGACAGATGCCTTTCTCATCACCTCAGTATCTTTTCTGAAATCGTCATTCATCTTATCTTCAGCGGCAAGAGTCTTGATGGATCTTACGCCTGTGATACCTTCGTTGAAGTCACCGGTAATCTTGGAGTTTAACTCCCTAACCTTTCGGTTAAGGACGGTAAGCTTTTTCTCAAAGAAGATGATGATAAACACCGCAACCGGGATCATAGCAACAACTATAAGCGCAAGCTTGACATTGGTTATAAACATAACCACGATAACGCCTACGATATAGGAAAAACTCCAGACAAATTCCATCATAAACCAGCTTACAAGCTCTCCTATCTTTCCGGAGTCACTCATAACTCTCGCATGTATATAACCGACATTATTCTGGTTAAAATACGAAAAAGACAGGGTCTGAAGGTGGTTAAAGGATGCATTTCGCATATCTCTGTTAACCCAAAGCTCAAGTCTGCTGCAAAGGAAGGTTGTAAAATAATCGATAACAACCTTACCGATAAGGAACACCATATAAAGTGCAACAACATAACCAATGGTATCCAGTGTCTTAAGGGCTACGTTATGGTTGATAACGTATTTGTTAAAGAGCGGAAAGATCGAATCGATCCCGCTGCTTACAATACCCATAAGGATCATAAATATGATCCTTGTACGATATTTTTTAAGGAAAGGCATAAGCGTAGGTATTCCGAAAAACGGAAGCTTAATCCTTTCTTCTTTTTTGTTCTGTTCTTCCATATAGATCTCCTAAAACTATGATATACGTATTGCTACACAATCCTTAAAAGCATTCGCATTACGCCGGCCTCTGAAGCATAAATATCTTCTTGTACAGACCTTCCTGACCGATGAGTTCGTCGTGAGTTCCCTCCTGAACTATCTTTCCGTGGTCAAGAACAATGATCTTGTCAGCGTGCATAAGTGTAGATATTCTGTGGGCAATAAGTATAGTGGTTGTACCCTTAGATTTCTCTTTGAGGGCACTGCGGATCTTTACATCCGTTTCCGCATCAACAGCCGAGAGCGAATCGTCAAACACCATAATAGGAGGTTCTCTCAGGAGCATCTGAGCTATGGCTGTACGCTGCTTTTGACCGCCCGAAAGAGTAACACCTCTCTCACCTACATAGGTCTCATATCCCTTTGTAAACTTCTCGATCGCTTCGTCAAGAGCCGCAACCTTTGAAGCCGCTTTTACATTATCCATATCGATGGAATCTGCAGTAATAGCGATATTTTCGGCAAGAGTACCCGAGAAAAGGTAAGGCTCCTGCAATACTATACCGATATTCTTTCTAAGAAAGCTTCTCTTTATATCTCTGATATCCTTACCACCAATGGTTATGCTTCCCGAGCATTTATTTTCCTCGTCAATCTCAAGAAGTCTGTCAAGAAGCTGGATAAGAGTAGACTTTCCGGAGCCTGTTCCTCCCAAGATTCCAATCGTAGAGCCTGCGGGTATTGTGAAGGAAACATTATCAAGTACCTGTGTATACTTCTTCTCCTCAGGCTTAGTTTCTTTCGCTTCTTCCTTCTTTTTATCACTTCCTGAGTTGTCCTCGTTCTCATTTATAGGATATGAGAATGAAACATTGTTAAATGCAATCTCCCCTCTCATATCGGCCTCTCCGGCATCTTCTCTGTCGACTTCCTCTTCGGAATTCATGATGTATCTGATACGGTCGATCGATATTCCCGCTTTACTCATCTCAGATATAACTCTTCCCAGAGATCTTACAGGCCATGTTAACATCGCATTATAGGAAATAAATGCAATAAGCTCTCCCGTAGTAAGCTCGCCTCTTACGCAAAAAGCTGCTCCAAAAGCTACAACAAGCATTACCTGCGTTCCGCTTACAACGTCTCCCGACGCCCAAAAGAAAGACAAAAGCTGCATCAGTCTGATCCACATGCCGCAGTACTTTTCGTTTGCCTTGCCAAATCTCTCTCTCTCATAGCTTTCCTTTCCGAAAGCCCTTACGACTCTGACTCCGCTGAGATTCTCCTGTACCATAGCGGAAAGTCTTCCCTCCATATCGTCAACCTTTTGGAATGATGCGCCTATCTTGCGATGGAAGATAAGGGAATAGCCGATGATAACAGGTACAAGTGAGATTGCGATCATCGCAAGCTTAACATTGATATTGAGCATAAAAGCGATGGATAAAACAATCAGTATGATCACCCTTACAAGGTTTGTCATCTGATCGGATAAGAATCTTCTTACCGTATCAACGTCGGAAGTACATCTCTGGATGATATCTCCGGTCTGATTCTCATTATGCCACTTAACAGGAAGATGGATTATGTGGTCATAGAGAGTATCTCTCATATTGCAGACCAGCTTTTCTCCTCCCTTTGCGTTAAACAGTCGGAAGAAATACCTGCTGATAACGGATAAAAGCGCAACTCCAAGGATTACAAGGGCGATAACATAAAGATGCGTCTTCAGGAAGTCCTCTCCTCCTATGCTCGCGATAAGTCCCGTTAAAAACGAAGGGATATTTGCCTCCTCTTCTCCGATAACCGCGTCAACTGTGTACGCTATAATTCTCGGATTAACAAGGTCAAGCAGTGCCATTAACGCGCCACTTATCATACAGGCAATAAAGAATCTCTTACTGCCCTTCAAAAAAAACATTAATAAACTACTTCTCTTTTTAAATCTCTTTTCCATAATTCAAGCCTCAAAAATAAATGTAAAAAAACCGTCTACCTACGTAAGGCAGACGGTCAGAAAATTTATATAAAAATATAAACCAAACCGGAGAGAAAGTCATACGCATCTGCAGCTGCATAGACTCTCACTTGCCTTACAGTAAGATAATAAATCATTAATATGATCATTAAGTCTAATTACAACTGTGCTCATGGCTTCTCCTTTCCGGAATTAATCCTTAATTTATCGCATGCTTTTCAAGCACTACGCACGCGACTGTTTCATAATATCATTAATTTTGATTATTGTCATTACTTTTTTTTAAAAAATTTCAAATTGACAAATAATTCTAAAAAGATCAGTCCTCGTCCTTCTTTTTATGCTCCATATTTGCGAATCTGGTAAGTTCAGGGATCCACGCGAGCTCAACCGTTCCGACAGGGCCGTTTCTTTGCTTGGCAATTATGATCTCCGCGCTGTTTTCCTTGCTTGTGTCCTTCGTGTAGTAAAACTCACGATAGATGAACATAACAACGTCCGCATCCTGCTCGATGGCTCCGGATTCACGAAGGTCCGAAAGCATAGGGCGCTTATCGTCTCTTTTTTCAACCGCACGGGAAAGCTGGGAAAGGGCTATAACAGGAACCTGCAGCTCTCTGGCTACCGCCTTTAGGGAGCGGGAGATCTCTGAGATCTCCTGGTTCTTGGAATCAGCGAACTTTCCGCTGCCGCTCATCAGCTGAAGATAGTCGATGATTATACAGTCGAGTCCCTGTGTCATCTTGAACTTTCTACACTTTGAACGAAGCTGGGAAATCGAGATAGAGGGCGTATCGTCGATTATAAGATTACTCTTACCTATCTCATTTGCACTGTCCGTAAGTTTATTCCAGTCGTCAAGAGTAAGCCTGCCCGTACGAAGCTTTTGGGCGTCAACCGCCGACTGCAAGCTGAACATACGGTTTATAAGCTGCTCTTTACTCATTTCCAGACTGAATATGGCTACGTGCTTCATATTCTTGATCGCCATATGCTGGGCAATATTAAGGACGAACGCCGTCTTACCCATTGAAGGTCTCGCTGCGATGAGTATGAGGTCAGAAGGCTGCATACCTGCGGTCTTGTAATCAAGATCGATAAATCCGGTCGCAATTCCCGTAACAACACCCTTATTGTAATAAGCCGTCTCAATCTTGTTAAGAGCGTTTGCTACCACTCTCTTGATCGGAACAACGTCTGAAACATTTCTGTTTTGAACAAGATCAAAGACCGTCTTCTCGGTATCGTTTAAGATGATCTCAAGGTCTTCCTCGTCCTGGTAGCATCTGGCTGCTATCTCTTCATTTGCCCTGATGATCTTTCTAAGAGTGGACTTTTCAGCCACGATATCAGCATATGTCTTGATGTTAGCGGATGTCGGCACAGCGTTGATGATCGTCTGGATAAACTGCACGCTGCAATACTCGGGCGGAACATTCTTTTCCTTGAGCTTTTCCTGAACAACAACGGGATCGATAGGAATTCCGGCTTCGTTTAGATCGACCATCGTGCTGAAATATATACCGTAATTGCGATTGTAAAAATCATCGCCGGTAATTATCTCGGCCGCAAGATTGACCGCCTGGTTATCTATAAGCATGGATCCGATAACGGACATTTCGGCTTCTTCGCTGTGCGGAAGTATTCTTTTAAAGGTTTTTTCTTCCCCTGCCATAACCTTCTCCTGCGCTCTACTCTTCGGTTACCTTAACATTAAGCTTACCGGTAACCTGGGGATGAAGCTTTATTGATACGTCATAGGATCCGAAGTTCTTTAAAGGATCCGCAAGAACGATCTTCTTTTTATCAATTTCAATACCAAGCTGTTCCTTGGCGGCTGCAGCAATCTCTTTGCTGGTAACGGAGCCGAAGCTTCTTCCGCCCGTTCCCGCTTTGATCTTTACGGTTACTGATTTGGAATCAAGCTCAGTAGCAAGGGCTTTAGCTTCATCGAGAAGCTCCTGAGCCACCTTCGCATCATTTGCCTTTTTAAGCTTAAGATCGTTGATATTTGCGGCAGTAGCCTCTACACCGATCTTTTTGGGCAAGATATAATTTCTTGCATATCCGTCACTGGCCTCGATGATATCACCTTTTTTGCCAAGTTTCTTTTCATCCTGTAATAAAATGATCTTCATTTTGAAGTTTCTCCCTTCATAAATATTAAAGCTCGTTACTTTCGATCATCTCGTCAATGGTCCTCTTGAGCTCTCCGATGGCCTCGTCGATTCCGATTCCCTCAATCTGACAGGCGGCAACATTCATATGTCCTCCGCCTCCCATACGCTCCATTATAAGCTGCACATTGACTTCATCTATTGAACGGGCACTGACATAAATCTTACCCTGAAAATCGGTAAGTACAAAGCTTGCCCTGATACCTCTGATATTGAGAAGTTCGTTGGCCGCCTGAGCTCCGATGACCGTAGGGCTCGGAACGTCATCTGCCGTACAAACCGAGATTGCAAAGGACTCTCTGTAAATCTCAGCCTGGCTGACTGCATCGGCTTTGGCCTTGTACTCGCCTGCGTCGGCTCTGAACATTTTTCTGACACGCGTGACATCTGCTCCGCATCTCCTGAGGAATGCTGCTGCCTCGAAGGTCCGCACACCTGTCTTTGTAAGGAAGTTGTTGGTATCAACCATAATTCCGGAGTACATACAGTCCGCTTCCTCGATATGGATCTTTATATTGTCCTGAACATACTGAAGAATCTCGGATATCATCTCACAGGCCGAAGAAGCATATGGCTCGACATAGGAAAGGGTCGCGTTCTCGATAACTTCATTTCCCGCTCTGTGATGATCAAGGACAACAACCGACTTAACTTCATGCAAAAGGTCCGGGCACTCCGTAAGCGAAGGCTTATTTACATCAACAACTACGAGGACCGTATTGTTACCCGCCATCTCCATTGCCTGCTGCCTTGAGATGATGGCATCTTCATTGCCGGATACCGACTTAAAGCAGTCAACAAGAGGCTGAATGTCCGATGTGATCCCGTCTAAGACTATATGGGATTTTCTGTCGAGGACTCTTGCCATGCAGTAGATACCTACCGCGGATCCGAAGCTGTCCGCATCGGGTCTTGAATGTCCCATAACAAGGACGGTATCCTTTGCGGTCATGATCTCCCTGAGGGCATGCGCCTTGACTCTGGCCTTGACTCTTGTATTCTTTTCAATTTGCTGGCTCTTGCCGCCGTAGTATGTTACAGCCTCGGGCGTCTTTATAACGGCCTGGTCTCCTCCTCGTCCGAGAGCAAGGTCGATAGCGTTTCTTGCAAACTCATAGTTTTGAGCATAAGTAAGACCGTCAACTCCGAGACCGATACTGATAGTTACCGCCATCTCGTTTCCGATGTTAACTGTCTTGATATCCTCGAGAAGCTCGAAATGTGACTCCTGTAAAAGAGTAACTGCCTTCTTTCTAAGGATTATAAGGAATTTATCCTTTTCCATCTTTCGGCAGATACCGTCGATACTTGCAACATACTTATTGACCTTACGATCGATAAGAGCAACCAGCAGGGACTGACGTACCTCTTCGACGCTCTCTAAGGCCTCATCATAGTTGTCGAGGTATACCATACCTACGCAAAGGCTTTGGTCGTCAAGTTCCTGAAGAGCTATATGAAGCGCTGTCTCATCAAAGAGAAAGCACGCGATCAAAAATCCGTTATAACCCTTGGCCTCGATGATGTCGCTGTGTTCCGCCATCTCGCTAAGGGGAATACGGCGAAATCTCGCGGTATAATCTCTTCCCTCATACTCGATACTGCATTCGCTCTCCTCAACGCCCTCTGCGATCGGAAGCCTGTCCGGAGTAATAACGGGGAAAAGAGACGATATGTTTTTGGAATAACCTTTGGTTTGGTGAACGGTGTGCTCAAAAGCACGGTTGGTCCACATAACTTTACCGTCCTCATCAAGGAGCGCATAAGGAAGGTTAAGCTCTCTGAGAAGCTTTCGCTGGATCTGTCCGTACTCCGTTGCGAAGCTGACAAGTTCGTTCATTATAAGAGGCTTGTTATAGAAATACAGTATAAGGGTAACCGCGATATAAACAACGGAAAATACCGCCAAAAGCCACCCTGCCGTCCGGTTAATGGTAAAAGCTGCTATATCAATTACAAGCAGCAAAATTCCAAGGTAAATTGTAAATCTCAGGTACGTACGAAGGCGACCCTTTATCCTCATTTTAGTCTTCATGCTAATCCCTTTATAAAAAACAGAACACGAATAACTTTCTTCGACATGCCTAAAAAAGAATAGGCCAAATCAGAATATATTTTAGCACAAATATAACTTCAAGTCTATGTTATGAATTTATTGCCTTATTGATAGAATTATATTAAAATAGCCTCAAGTAAATATTGTTTCTGTTGTCTAGCATCACCACATTGGAGGATACAGCATGGCTAAAACTAACAACAATGAGACGATTGCCAAATCCCTTGGCAAGATGTCGGCTTTCACAAGCATAATGATCGTAGGTCTTTCTGTTCTAATGTTCCTGTTTCTTGTTATTATTGGTGTGAATTTCCTTAATTTCTACAATGTTCAATACGTTACCGAGAAGTACCAGATGGAAATCCGTAAGGATGTCCAGACTATCAATAAAAGACTGCTCTTTGCGCAGGCTTCCAACGACGCTGCCGTTACCGCCGAACAGGCAGAGGATCTTGAAAAGCGTTTCGACAAGATCACATCCTATTTCGCCACAATATCCAAAAACCTTGGCGACGAAGCCTTAGGCGCCAAGCTTACAAAAGCATGGGATGACGTAAAAAACGCATCTTTCGAGATGCTTGACCTTGTAAACTCCGGAGACAGTGCAGCCGCCCTCGACTACTACAACAACAATCTGAACGCAGTTTCAGAGGTTCTTGCAGATCTTCTTGACGAGACCGGTGAAAGG
Organism: uncultured Lachnospiraceae bacterium; assembly: GCA_902790935.1. GTDB lineage: Bacteria > Bacillota > Clostridia > Lachnospirales > Lachnospiraceae > AC2028. Next base: position 9,179 of record CADATP010000043.1, read on the forward strand.
GCCGATGCAGCCGCCCTCGGAAAATATCAGACTATCCTTGCTATATCTATTGTTGCGATCGTAGTACTTATAATTGCCTGCGTTACTATTATCATCGTCAGCAGGATCAGAAATCGCAATCTTATAAGAAATATTGAAAACGACCTGCAGGTACTTAAAGACGCCTCAGCCGAAATCGAAAAAGGTAATGTTCACGTAGACATCAACTATGATAAAGAAAACGAGATCGGAGAGGTTGCCGCATCCCTTAGGAACGCCGTTTCTTCCCTCTCAACCTATATCGACAAGATAAGCGAAGTAATGTCCACCATGGCGGACGGAAACTTCAATATTGATTTCGAGAAAGATTTCGAGGGCGATTTCAGATCAATCCAGGATGCAACCTTAAGCTTCTCACAAAAGATTTCAGAATCTATGCGCGAGATCGTCGAGGTATCCGGAATGGTATCCGCCGGCGCCGGACAGCTTGCCGACGCAGGACGTAATCTTGCCGATACCACGACAACCCAGGCAAATATCGTATTCGACCTTTCAAAGCAGGTTGGAACTATAAGTGACGAGATTTCAGGAAATTCCACAGAAGCCGAAAATATTTCAAAGGATGTTGACAGAGTCGTTGACAGCATCATCCTCGGCAACAAGAAAATGGAAGAAGTCGTCGAGGCGATGAACGCCATCTCCGCTTCCTCCGAACAGATAAGCAATATTATCGATACCATCAACAGTATCGCAGACCAGACCAATCTCCTCTCCCTCAACGCTTCAATAGAAGCTGCAAGAGCCGGTGAGGCCGGAAGAGGATTTGCGGTTGTTGCTACCGAAGTATCCCAGCTGGCTAACCAAACCGTTGACGCCGCTTCAAATACAGCCGATCTTATCAACGAATCGATCCGTACAGTGGCTCAGGGAATCGATATCGCAAACGCTACCGCAAAAGAGCTGGATATTATGGTTAAACAGGTTGAAGGAATCCGCGATCAGGTTAAACAGATTGCAGACGCTTCAACCAAGCAGTCAGCTTCCGTAAGAGACCTCTCCGTAAGCATCGACCAGATTGCCGAGGAGGGACACAACAACGCAGCTACCAGCGAAGAGTCCCTTGCTCTTAGCTACGAGATGAGCGAGCATGCCGATTCCCTTAAGGATATGATAAACCACTTCGAACTCAAAGCTTAACCGTTTTAAAAAGTCCTTGTTTTTTCAAAGAAGTTTTTAAGTTTCTCGAGAAGCGCTTCTTTTGTGATAGTCTTCAAGAGATAATCGGCGGGACTAAGTCCCACAACAGACAGAACACTTTCTTTATCCCCGTGACCCGTAAGGAACATCACGGGGATATTTCCTGTATCGGAGTCGCCTTTAAGCATCGAAAGAACCTGCGGGCCGTCAGCAATCGGCATCTCGTAATCAAGGAGGATCAGGTCCGCCTTGTTTTTGGCAAGATAGCTTATGGCCTGCACTCCGTTTCCCGCCATTCCCACGTGATAAGTACCCTTTAGCCACTCGTAAACCGTACGCATGTAGGTAATATCATCATCCACGATAAGGATTGTTTTTCTTCTCTTCTCCCCGGTATTTTCATCAATATACAGGCTTACCTTTTTAACAAGCCCATCGATATCGAGAGGCCTTTTAAACCATTCCGTAATAGAAGTTTCGGGAATTGTCTTTTTAACGATTTCAAACCCCTCTTCATCCCCTATCACAATAAGCCCCAGTTCCTTATCCTGTATAATGTCCTTTAGATAAACCAAAGACTCCGGAACACCGTCAAGCTCTTCGCTCATAAACAAAATAGCCAGAGCCATGCCTTTTGTGTGCTGTTCCAGTTCCTTTAACCCGGCCTTTGAAAAATCAGCGTTTAAGCCTACGCCCGAAAGCTTTGTTATAAGACTTTTCGCAAGAAAACTGTCTGAATGACTGATTATCAGGATTTTATTCTCACTGTCCATTTTATACCTCCGAGCCTTCCAAATAGTTTTCGGCTGTTTTAGCTATTCCTTCCCAATCAAGATCTGTCAAAAGACCCTCTATCTTCTTAAGATACCCCTCGCTTCTTTCATCAAGGCGGTAGCTGCGAAGGTCACCGAGGAGATTTTCCATCATCTCGTAGTCCATACTCTGCGAGACCTCGGATATAGTCCAAAACGCCTCTTTAAGGGACTTTTCATCAATCTCCAATAGGTCCTTTTCTTCACTGTCCCTTGCCCTTAGTCTCTTTTCCAGCTCCCTGTACATCTGCAAAAGAGTCTCGGTCTTTTCTGTGATAAGCGCTTTATTTTTCTCTTTGCCCGCGCTTTCAAGTTCCTCAGCAAGATGTGAAAGCTTAGCCGCTCCGATTATCCTTGCGGAAGATTTAAGAGCATGAACCTTTATGGTATAGTTTTCGATATCGCCTTTGTCGTAAAAGCTTTCAATCTCATCTGCTTTCGCGCCGGCTGTTTTGTAAAAGACATCCAAGACAGACATATAACCGCTTACGCTTCCGCAGTTTTTAAGACCTGCTTTTTCGTCTATTTCCGGGATTCTTGCTATCCATTCGGGAAGCATCTCTTCCGGCGCCTTTTGCGATTCCATCTCCGGCCTTCGGCCTTTGCCTGCTATCACATCTGACTTTCCAAGTTCGGCGTCATCCGGTTTTTCCCAAAGTCTCTCGTATCCCTTCCAGATGTCGCCGCCGGATGAATTCTCATTCATCCTGTAATCCTTGTCCTCGTCGATCATAGCGAGCATCACATCCGCTATCTCCGGGTCAAACCATTTTCCTTTGCACCTTTCTATCTCAGCTCGCACATCCTCCTGCCTTTTAGGTACGGAATATGTTCTCGTACTCGTCATAGCGTCATAGCAGTCCGCGATGCAAGCTATCCTTGCAGACTCGGGGATTTCATCCCCTTTTAGCCCGTCGGGATAACCGCTGCCGTCGAATCTTTCATGGTGCCACCTTGCCCCTTCTCTGAGCTTTGGCATATCATGGATATGTTTAAGTATCTCAAATCCCTTCACGGTATGGGATTTAACTTCCGCAAATTCATCATCCGAAAGTCTTGTATTTTTACGGATAATGTCTTCCCTGATGCCGATCTTTCCTATATCGTGGAGCAGACCTATCTCGTAGAGAAGTATCTGTTCTGACTCGCTCTTTCCGAGTCTTCTTCCGATCTCGGCGCAAAGAGCCGCTACCCTTCTGGAGTGGCCATCTGTGTAATGGTCCTTTGTATCGACCGTCTTAGAGAGCGTGATCATCATCTCTCTTGCAAGTCTGCGGCTTCTCCTCGTCTGTACCTCTACTTCTTCCTCGATTGATCTCTGGTAATGATAAAGGTCTATTATCCTCTTTACCCTCTGCTTAAGTACATCGGGAACAAAGGGCTTTCGGATATAGTCAGAAGCTCCAACCTTAAATCCGTTTTCTTCCGTAACGGTATCGTTATCACCCGTCACAAGCAAAACCGGAATGTCCGATATCTGTTCGTTTTCCTTAAACACGCGCATTATATCAAAGCCGTTTGCATCCCCTAAGTGAATATCCAAAAGGATAAGATCCGGCTTTACACTTGTAGCGGCATTTTCTGCCTCCGCCCCTGTGTGTATGACGCTGATGTCATATAAATTCCCAAGAATACTTTCTATTAAGGCGCAGACCGACTCATCATCATCGATGACAAGAATCTTCGATCTTCCGGCCGTGCTTACACTATCCCGGGACTCTTCCGGGGCAGCCAAAAGAAGTTTGTCCTTAGGTATAAGGCCCGCCATAAGTTTTTCAAGCTTCGATCCGTCGACGGGCTTAGAGAGATAATCGTTAAATCCCGCATCCAGGTACATCTCTCTTGCACCCGAAACGGCGTTGGCGGTAAGGGCAATGGCGGGAGTCTGTGTGTTTTTGCCGGACGATCTTACGGCCTTAAGAGTCTCCACGCCGTCCATATCCGGCATCATATGATCAATGAATACTAAATCATATTTATTTACCTCGCAAAGCGAAACGGCATCCCTTCCCGAGAGGGCAGTATCAACCCTTACTGCCGTCTTTTTCAGGAGACTTTGTATAACGGTAAGATTCATCTCCGTATCGTCAACAACAAGTATCCTTGCATCCGGAGCGTGGAAGAGTTCATGGTACTCCTCGAAGTCACCCCCTAACTCATCTAATCTTCCGGCAAAGTTTCCGATCTCGTCTCTTGATACAATTTTTTGCTCTACTTCAAAGGACACGCTTGTTCCTTCGCCGTATACGCTCTTTACATCAAGCGAAGAACCCATAAGTTCAAGCAGCTGTCTTGTGATAGTCATCCCAAGGCCGGTACCTTCGATATTGCGGTTTCTTTTTTCATCAATCCTCTTATAGGGTGAAAAAAGCTTTTCAATATCCTCGGGTTTCATTCCGATGCCGCTGTCTTCCACAGAAAATTTTAACTTGACATGTTCGTCATTTTTGCCCGGAGTAAAGTCCACTTTCAGGTTTACAAAGCCTTTTTCCGTATACTTGACAGCATTAGTAAGAAGGTTAAGAACGCACTGTCTTATCCTGATCTCATCTCCAAAGAGAATATGCGGAATCTTTTCGTTTACGGTAATATTGAAGCTCAGCCCCTTTTTCTCCGCTCTTCCTCTTATCATATTTACGAGATCGTTTATCATAGAGGACAGTTCGTACTGAACCGGGATGATCTCCATCTTTCCCTCTTCAACCTTTGAGAAATCCAGAATATCGTTGATAAGCGAAAGAAGCGTTTTTCCCGCAGACATAATATCCGACGCATAGCCTCTTATCTGCTTTTCGCCGGACTCTCTGAGGATCATCTCGTCCATTCCGAGGACCGCATTAATAGGCGTACGTATCTCATGAGACATATTCGCAAGGAATCTGGACTTAGCCTCATTTGCATTATCCGCGATCTCCTTTTGCTTTTGGAGCTCCTCCATATATATGTAATGCTCCGTATCATCCACTAATGCGTAAAGTCGTCCTACAGTCTCACCACCGTATATAAGCTCATTTTCCTCGGGTGTATAGATATGTCCCGATATTGTGATACTCGTGTCGTTTCTTGCCGCTTCCTTGATCTGTGCCAGAGCCTTTGCCTTATCCTCATCAACGCGGTAACGCTTATTTTTATTTGCCAGGGCGGGGAAAAGGCTTTTTGCCGGTGCGTTTACATACTGAACCTCGCCTTCATTATCTACCGCTATTATTCCTTCCGAAAGCCTGTCGATGATATATTCCCTAGCCAGCTCCTGAGTTCCGAGAAGGTCGTAAGAAAAGATAGCCACGAACATTATTATTGTACTGATGATAAATCCGATCATCGTAATATCGTAATACTCTGTTAGTCCCGGAATCCCTATCAGCTTGATTATAAAGAAAAGACTCTCAATAAATACCGCTATGATAACCGTAGTAAATCTCTTTACAGCAAGCTTACTCTTTGACTTTACTCCCGCCGCAAAAAGCCAGGCCATTCCAATCACGATATATATGATCTGAAATCCCATATTTATATGGTGGAGTATTCCGTCGCCGTGAATAAAAAGCGGCAGCGCTCCGCTTGTATCAAAAGAGATATCCGTGTAGTAAATGTTCGTAAGCGGGGTTAAAAAGATGGATGTATTTACCGTAAGATTAAATATGATGATTATATTTCTGACAAATAAGGGGAGTTTCTTGCCCGTAAGCTCCGCCACAAAAAGGAACATAAAGAAGACATACCACTCTCTGCCTACGTATGAAAGCTTAAGAGCGGTAAGGTATGATTCGATCGAAGTAGATAAAAGCTCCAGAAGATAACCGATACAGTTGACGAAAAGAGCTATGCAGCTCATGAATAAAAAAGTATGAACAGATCTTTTCCATCTGCGAAGTACTATCATGCACTCAATGAAAACAACAAGAACACATATGATCTGTAAAGCTATAACAAAAGTATGCACCCTCTAACCCTCCGATATAGTTCCAAAATCAGTTCCACCGATATTCATCTTACCATATAATCAGGTTTTGTTGTAAAGAATTTATATTCCGTTTTTTAGAAGATTTAAAATAACCGCCGGATAAAAAAAAGTGACAGATAATGAATAAATCAATATCTGTCACTCTTAATAGATTCAAATAAATCTAACTATGCCCGTAGGATTAATCCTGAACGTAAGGCATGATAGCGAGCTGACGAGCTCTCTTGATAGCTACGGTAAGCTCTCTCTGGTGCTTAGCACAGTTACCGGTGATGCGGCGGGGAAGAATCTTTCCTCTCTCGGAAACAAACTTCTTAAGCTTTGCTGCGTCCTTGTAATCGATAACGTTGTCTTTACCACAGAAAATGCAAACCTTCTTACGTCTGCGGATGCCGCCTTTTCTCTTAGCGGGGCCATCGGGACGCTCGGTCTTTGTGAATGCCATAATAAAACCTCCTGAAAATTAACTAACTCTTAGTTGAACGGTAAATCTTCGACTACACCATCCGGAATGTTCATGAAATCATTTGCATTTCCGGCAGAAGGCTGTGTGGGCTGGAATGTATTTCCGGCACTTTCAGAAGAGCTCTTGCTCTCTGCAAACTCAATCTCGTCAACCATGATCTGCACACTGTATACCTGCTGACCGTCTTTGTTGGTGTAATTATCATTCTGGACGCTGCCGACTACGACAACCTTAGTTCCTTTATGAAGATATCTCTCAACAAACTCAGCCTGTTTACCAAATGTAGTGCAGTTGAAGAAATCAGCCTCAGGCTGTCCTTCTCTCTTAAATCTACGATCAACTGCGATTGAAAATCTTCCAATAGTAGTCTGTCTCTCACCGGTAGATACTCTTACTTCCGGGTCGCGGGTAAGTCTACCCATAAGAATTACTTTGTTCATACTCTACTCACTTTCTTAAGCTTCGTCCTGTCTAACGACTAAGAATCTGATAACGCCATCCATAATACGGATTCTGCTTTCGATTTCAGCAGGAGCGTCTACATCAGCCTCGAAACGAATGAAGTAATAGTATGCTTCCTTCATCTTCTGGATTTCATAAGCAAGCTTTTTCTTGCCCCATTCATCCACCTCTGTGATGTTGCCCTTGAATCTCTCAACGAGAGCTTTTACCTTATCAACGGTAGCATTTCTCTCTTCGTCTTCGAGGTTAGCGCTGACAACAACGGCTAATTCATACTTGTTCATCTGTTACCTCCTTTTGGTCTCTGGCCCATATTAAAATACGAGCAAGGAAAATATATCACGAATAGTTATGATATCATACTAAGTGCCTAAAAGCAAGCACAAAATATTGATTTTTCAAGGTTTTTGCCACTAATTAAAGCTTTTTCTATTAACCTTTTCCAAATTAAAGCCACTTTTTCTTCTTAAAGAAGATAAGCGCGATTATCACGATGAGCAGACACACTCCCGCAACTACCGGATAACTCCATTTCCAGTCAAGCTCCGGCATATACTTAAAGTTCATACCATACCACCCCGCAATAAGAGTAAGGGGCATGAATATGGAAGTAATAACCGTCAGTACTGTCATAATTCTATTTTGCTTGATATCCAAATGAGACTTGTAAAGATCCCTTATCTGTACAGTGTAGTCTCTAAGGGATGCTGCCCTGTCATTAAACCTCTCTACTCTGCTGATGAATAATCTAAAGTATCTGAGATTCTTTTGAGAGAAGAAATTATTTTCATTTTCTTCAAGTTCTTCACCGAGGTCGATAAGCTGGTTGTAATGCGTCATAAGATCGCGTATATCGCTTCTTATCTCATTAACGCGGTCCGAACCCTTATCCTCGTTTTTATCATGCTCGATCTCATCTTCGATAGCATCAAGCTCTCGCTCATATTTTTCCATGATCCTCAGATCATCCTTAACGATCATATCAAGAAAGTCATAGATAAAACGCTCAAGGCTGGGGACGCGCCACTTTTTTGTCTTAATAATGCTTTCGATTATCTGGGCGGCATTGCCGGCGTCATCAATAAATACGATTCCCTTTTCATCAAGGGCAAATGAGAATTTCACGTCTTCTTTTGAGAAATCACCACGATCAGGGATTGAAAAGCTTCCGGTCAGTGAGTCATAGTTAACCTCTGCCTTTGTTGTAAATATATCTACCAGATCCGGCTCGATCTCAAGCTCGATTCCCATATCAAACACGTCACGGCTCTCGCGCCATTCCTCGGAGGTCAGGATAGCAACATATTTTGCCTTTGTTTCAAGCAGTTCATCAAGAGTTATTACCTGTAATGTCTCTCCAATCTGATAAAACATATCTCTACCCTCCTTGCTTAAAAGCTTAAACCACACACTTTCGAAGAAGCTTTTGCGAAACGCGGTTAAAGCCTGATGTTAAGACTTCGCCTGTGATCCTTACTTTAATATCATCATCACGATTTGTGATCTCTCGTCTTATTGCTTCGATATCTGTATAGTCATTTCCGATAATCCTGTTTAACAGGTGATTTGTTCTGTCATACCCTCTAACAAGCATATTCTCGATGTTTTCCTTTGTAAAGATCAGAGAATGCTTTACAAATGCATCATCGGGGAAAGGTATATGGATTATCTTGCTGTCGAAATTCTTGCTCTCGAATCTGTAACTGTATGTATCAAAGTAAATACAGATAATATAATCAAGGTTTTTATTTTTTAAGGGATAAACGGGAATATTATCGATGATTGCCCCGTCGTAATACATGCTGCCGTCAATCTTTACCGCCTTATTATATATGGGCATCGAGACGCTGGCTTTTAAATATGAATATATCTTCTCATGATCCTCCTTACGAAGATTCTTGTAAAGGAGCTTCATATGAGAATAATCAAGTAAAGAAGCATAAAAGTTTCTGTGGAATGTATTGTCAGGATCGTAGACCTTTTTTATATCTTCCTGGATAATGCAGCTTCGAAGAATCTGAGAAATAAAGAGTCTGTTATCATCAATACAGATTTCCTTCCAGATTTCCTCGGCAAGATCAAGCTTATCCTGATCGAATGCATATCCGTTAAGGACACCAATAGAAGCACAACTCATCTGAGTTATTGCTTCCTTTGGAATGAAATTTGTAATTGCCTTAAGCGCACCGACTTCATATGCGCCCTTCGCCATTCCCCCGGCGAGAACAAGACCAACTCTTGTTTTCATAACTACCATCCCTAAAACTTCTGTTTTCATAAAAATCCCTTAAACATAACTGTTTAAGGGATTTTCATTTAGAGGTGCCAGACGGATTTGAACCGCCGATCAGGGAGTTGCAGTCCCACGCCTTACCACTTGGCTATGGCACCATATAATATTTTGTGTCAGTTAAGATGACTCCGACGGGAATTGAGGCGCCTCGTGCGCCGATACGAGCAACAAGCGAAGCGTTTGCGAGTCGAACCCGTCTCTTATTTTATTCCACTAGGATGACTCCGACGGGAATTGAACCCGTGTTACCGCCGTGAAAGGGCGATGTCTTAACCTCTTGACCACGGAGCCCAAATTTATAAAAAAGCTCCCCGAGT